>NYYH01000024.1:0-7125 GCA_002686705.1 Bacteroidota bacterium | reverse complement strand
GNCCTGAAANGTTANNANNNACNCNNACAAAAAANCCGGAAATCGACTTTGACATCAATCCCCGGNTCACCTCATCTTNGGCCGTAGCCNNNGNTGTGGCGGCAACNTATTTTTATTNCGGTTGTTTACTCTGCCTTGTATCCGTAGACACTCCGCTTTTCTTCATGCTTCACTGTTTGGNCTTGCGNCTTCACTGTTCTGCCAANCTCTGCACCCGTCTGGAACCTCTGCCTTGCGGCTTCCTTTCTTTTCGAGGCTTGTGGGATTCCACTTGCGCTTCTCCCAGTAGCCATGGCATCCGTCTTTCGACTTACTGGTCCAGATTTCTCCTTTGCTTTCTCCGGTTGCCCGATATCCGCTCCGGCTTTCCTCTCGACTAAGAGTTAGTATCGCTTGCGCTCCACACACCCCCACCTGACTTGAGCCTACCCTTTATTATAGGTTGCGGAACAAATATACGCACATCCAAAATTTTGTCAAGTACTTAAGACAATTAGTAATCAACAATTAGTTAACAACGGTTATTAACAATTGTTAGTAAGTACATATTTATAANCAATTATTTNACCGATAACCANNGGTAGTTTNGTCTTANGGCNTAGACGNTNACGGATGAAGGTAANTATGANTCATATTAACAAACTCTTAATAACCTCNGGAAAATGCTCGTATTCTAACAAGTGTATTTTCTTNGCTAGACTGTCAGNAGTTTCNTTTTTAGAAATTTNAGTATCTGCTTGAAATATAATTTGTCCATCATCANAAAGTTTGTTTACATAATGAATAGTAATCCCTGATTTAACATNTCCTGAGGCAATNACAGCTTCATGAACATGTTTTCCATACATCCCTTTGCCGCCATAAGATGGTAATAATGCNGGATGAATATTAATTATTTTATTATCATATTTANTAATTANAGNTTCTGGNACCAGCCATAAAAATCCTGCCAAAACTATAAGGTCAACTTTATATTGTGTCAGAATATCTAATACGTCATCTGAATTGTAAAAATCAATACGATTAATTAAATGTAGATCAACTTTTAATGAATGAGCCCTTTTAATTACTCCAGCTTTATTGTTGTTGGTTATAACAATATTAACCCGGGCTATTTTACTTTTTTCAAAATACCTTATAACTCGTTCAGCGTTAGTACCATTTCCAGATGCAAAAATTGCAATGTTTTTCATTTGCACACTTTATCTTTAATAAGACGACTAAATTAGTTTAAATCACCTTAATTCAAATTGCAAAAAGCTTAAATGTTGTATTTGCGACTATTGAAACCATAATTGAATGCTCAACCTCCCTTTAAAATATTTTGTTTTTTTTGTTTTTTAATGCATTAATGCCGTTCTTTGCAACGAGTTTAACCAAAAATTATACAAATGTCAGATGTACGTTCAAAAGTAGTAAGNATTATTGTTGATAAGCTTGGAGTCGAAGAGAGTGAAGTAACTAATGAAGCAAGCTTCACCAATGATCTTGGTGCGGATTCTCTTGATACTGTTGAGTTGATCATGGAATTTGAAAAGGAATTTAACTTATCAATTCCAGATGAAGAAGCTGAGAAAATTGAAACAGTAGGTAACGCTGTTACTTACATTGAGGAACACCAATAGAAAATAAATTTATGGAGTTAAAGCGAGTTGTAATAACAGGACTTGGAGCGATAACTCCTATTGGCAAAAATGTTAATGATTATTGGGCTGCTCTACTTGCAGGAGTGAGTGGAGCCGCACCAATAACAATTTTTGATACAGCTAAATTTAAAACGAAATTTGCCTGTGAAGTAAAAGACTTTGATGCCAGGGAGTATTTCGATCGTAAAGAAGTACGCAAGCATGACCGGTATGCACAATTTGGTCTTATTGCTGCAGATCAGGCTATAGCCGATGCTGGAATATTAGACGATGCTTCTATTAATCGCGATCGTATTGGTGTTATTTGGGCGTCTGGTATTGGTGGATTAGGTACATTTCAGGAAACAGTAACAGAATTTGCATTGGGTGATGGAACTCCAAGATTTAACCCATTTTTTATTCCTAAGATGATCGGTGATATTGCTTCTGGTCATATTTCTATCAAAAACGGTTTCAGAGGACCAAACTTTGCAACAGTAAGTGCATGCGCATCATCTGCTAATGCGCTTTCAGATGCGTTTAACTACATCCGTCTTAGCAAAGCAGATATGTTTGTTACCGGTGGTTCGGAAGCAGCCATTTATGAAAGTGGTGTCGCCGGATTTAACGCTATGCATGCCATATCAACTCGTAATGATGATCCCAGTACTGCATCACGTCCATTCGACAAAGACCGTGACGGTTTTGTTATGGCTGAAGGTGGAGGCGGCGTTATTTTTGAAGAATTAGAACATGCACTTGCTAGAGGTGCAAAAATTTATGCTGAAGTAGCTGGTGTAGGATTATCTGGTGATGCTCATCATATGACGTCTCCTCATCCTGAAGGATATGGAGCACAATTGTGTATGAAAGCCGCTATTGAAGATGCTGGAATAAGCTATGAAGATATTGACCATATTAACACTCATGGAACATCAACACCGGTGGGTGATGTTGTCGAACCAAGAGCAATTGTTAGCCTTTTTGGAGAGCATGCGTATAATATAAATATTAACTCAACAAAATCGATGACAGGTCATTTGCTTGGTGGTGCTGGAGCTGTAGAATCTATAGCAACAATTTTGGCTGTTCAAAATAACATAATTCCTCCCACAATTAATCACTTTACTGATGATCCTGAAATTGATAGTAAACTTAATTTCACTTTTCATAAAGCACAAAAACGCATTGTTAATTATGGTTTAACCAATACTTTTGGGTTTGGTGGTCATAATGCGTCACTTATTTTTAAGAAGTTTGTTAAATAAAACTTCCCGATTTGCTTATTTGGCACAAACTACGATCTAAATTTTCTTCTGATAAAGGTCTTTATCAGTCCATAAAAAATATTTTCGGGTATTACCCTGGAAATATCCACTTATATAAATTAGCACTTCGGCATAGATCGGCAACGACAGAAATAATTAATGGTGTACGATTAAATAACGAACGGCTTGAATATCTTGGAGATGCAATAATAAGTGCTGTTATTGCGGATTTTTTATTTAAATCGTTTCCATATGAAAATGAAGGTTTTTTGACTGAAATGCGATCGAAAATAGTTAGTCGGGCATCTCTCAATAAGCTATCTATGAAACTAGGATTACAACACTTGATCAGTGCAGGAGCCGAATCATCTACAAAAGCCAAATCAGCTGGCGGAGATGCATTTGAGGCACTTATCGGAGCATTATATCTTGATAAAGGTTACTCTTTTACCAGAAAAATAGTTATTAATAGAATTGTTAATATTCATTTCGATATTGAACAACTGATAATTTCAGAGATAAGCTACAAAAGCAAGCTTAATGAGTGGGCACAAAAAGAAAAACAGACCGTTGTTTTTAATGTAGAAGAAGAAATTGGTGAAAAACACAAAAAGCAATATCTTGTTGCTGTTGAGATTAGTGGTAAAATAATATCGCGGGCACAGGATTATTCAATAAAGGGAGCTGAAAACCTTGCCGCGGAAAAGGCATGGTTTATAATTGAGGATAATAGTGATGCTAACAAAATATTGTAGGTAGTCACTAATATTAATCATAAGTAAACTTCTTTAAATTAAATGTGCAGAAATTAACTTGTGTTTCAGATTTATACCTTATTCATAGGCAAATCAATGCCACATCCACGTTTACGATCCTCCTTTTTAAGCAAAAAAGCAAAAATTAATCCTAGAAAACCTAAGACCAAAAACATGAAGATTGTAGGAGTATAATTCAGAGTATCAGGAGTTCCGGGATTAGTATAGTCTAATATTGAACCAGCTAATATGGGTATGCCAAAAAGTCCTAGATTTTGAATTGAATACATCATCCCATAAGCTGTCCCCATCTGCTTGTAATCTACAAGCTTTACCAATGATGGCCACATAGCAGCAGGAATAAGTGAAAATGAAATTCCAAGCAAGATCATCGGAACATAAGGATATATATTTGTAAAAGCAAAGCCTGTATATACAACAACTAATACAGCTGAGCCAAATATCATGGCAGTAGCTGCCTTGCCATATTTGTCTATCATAAATCCAAAAAATGGAGTAAAAATCAATGTTCCAAGAGGAAGCAAAGAGGCAATTTGTCCACTCTGTTCGTAGCTCATGCCAAACTTATGAAAGAAAAAGTCAGGGGCGAAAGCCATAAATGGAAATACTGCAGAATAAAATGTAACGCATAATAGTGCTATATAAATAAATGTTCTGTTGCTTAGTATGCTAAATATGTCGCTTATTGCAAACTTGCTATCATCTGCTTTTATCTCGGGTTTCTCGATTTGTGAATTTAATTTTGTGTCGAACAATATGTATACTACCATGGCAAGCAATCCTAACCCTACTAATACAGCAGCTAACCAAATTGCAGAGCTTAAACCAGCTCCTCCACCGGCTATAACGGGAGATAACTGAAGAGCAGCAAAGGTTCCAAGGCGGCCAAAACCTACCTTTAAACCAAAAGCAAGGGCAAGATCTTTTCCGCGAAACCACTTGATGAGAATCTTACTCACCACAACAATACTTGTTTCGGCACCAAGCCCGTAAAAGAATCTGCCAATTAGCATCATCTTCAGCTCAGGTGAATAACTTGGTAAAAATGACTGCATAAAATTATAACCAAAACCGCCTTCAGAATAAATTTGCGAACCGCCATATGCTGTAATAAAAGCACCAAGAGCCATGAAAAACACAAAAATAAAACCTGTTCGACGTATGCCAATCTTATCCAGAATTACACCCCCGATTACTGCCATCAGTAAAAAAGTATTTGGAATTGAATAAAACGCAACAAATAATCCATATTGAACATTTGTAAAGCCAAATTCCTTGGACATTAAATCCTTAAGAGTTGAGAACGCATCATAAAAATAGTAGTTCACTGAAAGAATAAATCCAACTAATATTAATATGCCCCATCGAGCAGCAGCATACTCATTTAAAGCTTTTCTTATATGTTCCATTTTGAATTATTCATAAATCGCGTAAAAGTACGATATAAAACATATCACAATACTGCTTAAGATTGTTAAGAAAACCAGAAAAGAAAAGTTTAATAAAGCCCCGAAGCTTTAAGTTATCTAATAAATAATAATGTACTATTTTTGTTATCATATAATCTAACATGGCCTATTACTTAAAGATACTTCAAGTACTGTTACTATCTACTGTAAAATACTTTTACACACCCTTTTATGCCCACATGATAGGCTTGGATATTTGGGGAACAGGAATTGCAATGATTGTTGGTGGTGTTATAGGTTTTATAATTTATTATCATATTAGTAAAATTGTCATTATCTCTACAAGGCATATAAAGCCTGTAGCAAGCGTCGTTTTACCTTTACGTATACGAAATAAATATAGGAGTTACAGACACAGGCGAAGGCTTCATCGTAAAAACAAAAAAAAGTTTACTTGGAGAAACCGAATGCTTGTAAAGCTTGGAAAAAACTATGGAATGTATACCATAATTGTTTTTACACCTATTCTGATATCTCTAATATTAGGTGCTTTTCTTCTACGTAGATATTATGATGATAGGCGTGAGGCTGTTCCACTTATGATAGTTTCCATAATTCTTGAAGGTTCAATTCTTATTGCTGGTTATTGGTATATAATGGGAGATCTTTAATTACTTAGAGAGCATAAGATTGGAGATCTACATATATTGGATTAAAGATATGTGAAAATTGTAATTATGGTCCACCAGAGGCGAGAAGAATCTCACAATGATTAGAATAAGTCAATTATGAGATCCTTCATTATGAAAGCTACGTCAGGATGAACTGTGTTAATAAACAAGAGATTCTTCATGTTTTTTATCGTACGAACTTAAATTAGTACCTATAGCGAAAGCCTGTCTTAATAATTTATTGGCAATTGCAATTTTGATTACTCTTTCAGGTTTTCCTTTTGCTGATAATCTTTCATACAATGTTTTGCATTGATCATTGTGTCGTTTTGCTGACCAAGCACATATATACAACAACTTTCTTAAGTATTTATTCCCCATTTTTGTAATATGACCCTTTCCTTTTACACTAGTGCCTGATTCATAAATTCTAGGAGCTAAACCAACATAGGCTGATAACTTCTTAATATCTTCGAATTTTCGAAAATCATTTGTAATTGCGATTAATATTATTGATGTTTTTGTACCTATGCCCGGAATAGTTTTTAATGAATTAAAGGTTTTACTGTAATGTTGTTCTACTATATCAAGCATCCTTTTCTCAAGTTGGGTGATTTTTGACATAATTGTTTTAAGAAGTAATTTAAATGTTCTTATTACTTCCTTGTCAGTGTCAGGTAACTGTCTAAAGGCTTCTAACTGATTCTTTAACATGGTTGATTGTTTGTTTAAACCCTCTGTTGCAGTATGTATTAACTGTAATTGCATAATGTATTTCTCGTTTGGTTGCCATAACTCAGGCTTCTCTGAAAGACCATATAAAGAAATCATCTTAGCATCCTTCTTGTCAGTTTTTGCTTTTACCATTCGCATCCTTACAAAGTGTTTGATCTGTAAGGGGTTTACAACAGATAATTTTATTTCATTATCAAAAAGATAATAAGCTAAACAAAGATAATAAGGCCCTGTTGCTTCCATTACACAATGATCTCCTTCATCAATTACCTTCAGAAATGTTTTAAAGCCTTTTGCATTATTTGGAAATTTGTGATAAACAAACGGCTCATCTTTTTTTTGAAAAGCTACATCAAAACTTGCTTTTGATATGTCAATTCCTATAACTTTGCACATAACATAATATTTTATATCGGAAGGTGATTCTACTTTGTCTTATCAATCCTAAATACAGGCTCCTTGGCCTAATGAACTGTTCAAGATCTAAGTAGAAGGAGAAAGGGAGACTAGCATCCCGAACTGGTTTTTAACCGAATGACAACAATAGTCTTTATCTTTCTCCTTTTTTCCTTCTGATGGTTTAACAATATTCAAACTTAAAACGTTTGCTCTTAATTTGAATATGCAAACATAGGATGACA
>NYYH01000023.1 GCA_002686705.1 Bacteroidota bacterium | reverse complement strand
AAATCAAAGAAGAAATTCTTTGGGCAATTTTTTATATCAAAAACATTATTGAATCAAATGGACAAAACCTTAGCTTTGCTTGTTCANAANNNTGTGTGNCTTTATTTAAAAGGGATTGAAAGAAGTAACTGATAAATTATGGGGTAACTTCAATATTTTAATCCTTTAGCTCAAAATCGGTTAGCTCGATACTCGAATTACCCTTCAACCATCTTAGTATTCACATCACAATGGTGTATATATTTTATATATAAACAAGTTTACTATTTAGCACCGATTTTTTCAATGGTATCCAATAGTTCTTCTAATATTTCTGAATTAGTCTGTGGGTTCATTAAGGTTACCCTAAAGAATACCTTATCATTCAAGTTTGTTTGAACAATGTAAAAATTGCCTTGCTTCAGGATCTCGTTTCTAATATGACTATTCAATTCATTTAATTCTGTATCAGAAAGATCAGGAACTATGTATCTAAAGCAAACAATATTTGAATCTGGTTCAAGAGCTAATTCAAAACAATCTCGTTGTTTGAGGCAACGAGCGAATACTTTTCCAATATCGTAAAGCTGAGTTACAAACTGCCCGAATACTTCCTCTCCATGACATTGTAAAATTGAATAAAACTTTATGCTCATCATAAGTTTTGTACATTCAATTGTCCTGCTAGCCATGTTATACCACTCTTCTTCTCCCGATTTCCCTAATAAGTATTGAGCTTTTTGGCTAAAAGTTGAATAGGAATTATTTTTTCTTTAAATAATAAGAATGTCATTATCGATGGTGTCATTAACATCTTATGACCATCAATAACTATCGAATCGGCATGCTCGATACCCTTTAATAGATGCTTGTATTTACTTGAAAAAATTGCTGCTCCACCATGCGCACCATCAACATGAAACCATATTTTCTGCTTGGCACAAAACTTTGCAATAGATTCCAGGTCATCGTACATTCCTGTTGAAGTTGACGGAGCGCTTCCTACAACAGCAATTACTTTAATTCCATTTAGTGTAGCTTTTTCATAGTACTCATCCAAGAGTTGGGTTTTCATTGTAAATGTTTCTCCCACCGGAATCTTTATGATGCCCTTAGTTCCAAACCCCATTATCCTAAGCGCTCTATCAACACTATAATGTGCTTCAGAAGAAACCATTATGCCAAGGTTATCCTCAAGTCCATTCTCCCAAATATCTTCACTAGTATTTGTCTGTCTGGCAGCCAGCAGTGCCGTTAAATTACCGATGGTTCCTCCAGAAGTTAAAAAACCATCACCTTCCTGACCCCATCCTATTTTTTGTGCAATCATATCAACAACAACTTTCTCAATAGCCGTTGCTGCACTGCCCATTTCATAAATCGCCATACCATTGTTTAATATCGCACTTAGCATACTTGCGAGAGCTGATACAGGTGCGGCAGGTGATATTTGATGCCCCATATATTTTGGGTGATGGACATGAATAGACCTGTCAATAATATCTTTAAAAAGTTTTACGGGAGGATTATCTCCTAATTCATAATTTTTCCAAAACTCAAGTTGTTTCTCGGGTTCTTCAAAATTATTGACCGGGATATTTCCTTGTTCAGCGTCCTTAAGATAACCTGATATTAAATCAATTAATTCATATCCAACCTGTTTAAAATTTTCAGGATTATAAACTTCTTTTAATTTGTCTTCCATTCTTAATTATTTATGGGTATCAAGTGATTTTTTGTTTTAGATATAATCGACTCTTGGCGGTGTGAATACGTCAATTACTTCACCGGAGTCAATTACTTCAACGCTATGGCTCTCATTTTCAGGGATTACATAAGAATCACCGGTGGTTAAGATTTGATCTTCATTCCCAAACTGAATTCGTATTTTTCCGGAAATCACATAACCAGCTTGTTCGTTAGGGTGACTATGAAAAGGAACTTTGTTACCTTGTTTATAGTTCATTTTGGTAATCATCGATTTCTGTCCGGTCGATAGAAGCTCAAAGTTTACTCCTTTGAATTCTCTCTTTTTTGATTCTTTTGATTTAACTATCATAAAAATAATATAGGTCAATAGATGAGACTAGTGTTAAAAGATTCTGGTTGTAAATTTACAGAAAATGAACAAGCAATGAGGAATAGAAAGTTAGGTCAGTAGATATTCTATTTACATGTAAGAAACTAGAAATATAGTGGGTTAGAAAACTCTATTAATTATTTTAAGCTTAGTATTTTATCTATATCCCAGGGTGATTTTTGTTGACCAAAAGCTAAATTGTGTCGTTCAGTATTTGATGCAAACGCCCAAGCAGCTGCTTTGACATTTCTAGTTTGTTTTAAAGTTTTAAGCATTTTGCTATATACTGTTTTCTTATTCCAAAGCTGGGTCCAGCATTCGTGCATAGCATTGGTCAGCTCTTTGGGTGTCATTTTAATTGGTTTATGGCTTACTTCTAAAAAATGATAATGCTCCCAATCTTCTGGAAAATTAGTATATAACAATCGATTTTCGCTTTCAAGACGTTTGAACAAACTGGTTCCGGGTAAAGGAGTTACAATGGTTGCTTGCATTGCATCTATTCCTGATTCAATAGCAAAATCAGTTCGATTTTGAATATCTTCTAATGAATCTGAATCCAATCCGAAAACAAGGGCACCCAGAACACTTATCCCGTGTTTATGAATCTTTTGAAAGGCTTCTTCGTAATGATCAACACCAATTTTGATATTCATCTTTTTATTGGTTTCCTGGAGTTGATCCACTTTTTCCGATTCAATACCAATAAGGATCATCCTGCAACCACTTTCTGCAGCGTAATGCAGTGCTTCTTCGTTATCCGCTATATTTAGCGATGCCTGGCAATACCAGTCCTTTTTAATGCCACGCTCTATCATACCTTTAAACAACCTTATCGCTCGATCCGCTGATTTTTTTGTATATCCAATCATATTATCATCAACGAAAAAGAGACGATCATCCTTAATCGTTTCAATTTCATCCAATACTTCTTCAACAGGTCTTTCTCTGTATTTGCTACCATTAAATGTATGGACTGAGCAAAAGTCACATGACATTGGGCAACCCCTAGTGGTTTGAATGTTCACATACGTGTAATCAGAATGAAATAAATCGCGCCTGGGATGCACACTATTATTTAAATCCACTAATTCACCTACATACCGTTTTTTGAGTTTTCTATTCTGAAAATCGCTAAGAAGCTGTTGCCAAACGACTTCAGCTTCTCCAATTACAATAGCATCAGCATATTGCTCTGCTTCTTTAGCCAACATTGAAACATGAATTCCTCCTAGCACTGTAGTGATGCCCTTCTTTCGATAAATTTCGGCAATTTCGTATGCCCTGTATGCGGCAGAAGTTAGAACTGTAATGCCAACTAAATCAGCCTTCTTAAATTGAAAATCATCAAAATTTTCATCTATTATTTCTATATCCCAATTATCAGGTGTTAGACCAGCAATAATGCCTAGTCCAAGGGGTGGTGAAATACTACGTGAATCAAACATTTCACCCTTCTTAGCCTTGTTAAAGGGGTTGATCAACAACAGTTTCATATATTTTTCTTCGGCCAAGTACTAAAGATATAACTCAAAAATAAGAATAAATGATTTTAAAACTAATAATCAATATTAAAAATTAAATTTTTCTAATAAAGAGATTTAAATACAACTAAACTATTGAAATTAATTAAAAGGGAAAGAGATACGTGCATTTAAAAAATACACATACATTTATCACATCTAATACATTACCAATAATGAATGCAAAACAATAAAGACTATCAACCTTGATAGGTTCTTTCTATGAAAATAAAATTAAGGGTTTGAAATTAAATCAGCTTAACATTTACTGCGTTTAATCCCTTTTTACCTTCGGTTAATTCAAATTCTACAGCGTCTCCATCATTAATTTTGTCAATTAATCCAGATACGTGTACAAAGTACTCTTTTTTTGACTCATCTTCCATGATAAATCCAAATCCCTTGGTTTCATTGAAGAATTTTACTGTTCCTTTTTCCATTGATAACAAATTATTTAAAAAGCAAAGTTAGAGATTTTTGTTAATTTTCCAAAAAAAAATTCAATTCGCTAAAAATTTTTAATTGAGAGATTATTTATATGCATTAAAGTCAAAGCCAAAATTTTTTATTTAAACAACTTTAAGGTCCTATTAATTTATGTTTCGTTCAAACAACTTACGTAATCATATACATTCCACTTTTAATAAATATTCTTGTTAACACATACAACTTAAAGTTCTCAGACTTAGCATCCTTGTAGTTTCTTTTTAATTTAATTTATCTTGACAATTAACAATAATAACCTCCCCTATCAAAAATATATTGAAAAATATTAGGTTTATATTGTAAACTAGTTTACATTTGTCGCGAATTTAAAACTTAAACTAAAATGGAAACATCACAGAGTATTGAAATTATAGAGAATATGTTTATGGAAAGCAAGAAGTCCTTACAAAGAAGTTCATTTTATTTCATCTTATGGGGTATATTGCTTATCCCTGCTGGCGTAGCTGAGTACTTTTTTTATGGACAAGGTAATTATTGGATAGTCTGGCCTGCATTAGGAATTGTGGGCGGAATAATATCAACCATTTACGGAATTAAGGAGGGTAAACGCTCAGGAGTTCAGACAACAGGTGATCGAATAACATCATTTACATGGGGAGCATTTGTCTTCACAATGGTAATAGCAATTATTTATACTGTGAATAATCATCTTTCGCCTTCTCCAATGGTATTAATGTTAGCTGGTTCAGCTACATTTATCAGCGGTGGAATTTCTAAATTTAGCCCATTTATTTGGGGTGGAGTAATACTTGAAATAGGTGCTATATTATGCGCATTCGTATTTGGGCCAGAATATCACGGCCTGATTTTCGCAGGTAGCATACTACTAGGCTATGTAATTCCAGGATTAATTTTACGGAGGATAGAAAATGACAAAGCTTAATTCGTTATTACACCAAGAATTGCGTTTATCGATAATCAGTTTTCTGATTGGCGTTGAATGGGCTGATTTCAATAAATTAATTGAAATCACTTCTGCAAGTAAGGGTAATTTAAGCGTTCAGATCTCCAACTTGCAGAAAGCAGGTTACCTTAAAGTTAAGAAGTCCTTCAAAGGAAACTATCCGCATACTGAGTGCTGTATCACTGAACTAGGAAGAAGTGAGTTTGAAATTTATCTTGAGAATATTAAGAAGATGTTACATATATAACTGATCTGAAACCAAAAATACTTTCAGACAATTATTATTGAATTAATTTTATTCCAGTTAATAAATATAAGAGGCTGTCCATAAAAGACAGCCTCTTTAATTCAAAGATTAATTATGATCGTGATCTTTATGATGATCATGTCCATCATGTTTCTCCTCCCCTTCTTTAGCATCAGGTCGGTCATATTTACAGCAACCATGAAGTTTATCATAAACTTTATCATCTGCTTTATGCTCTTTAGTATCGTGCCCAATGTTTGCAATAGCTAACTGGATTTTATCTGCATCTGTCTTTGCATCATCATAAGTTACTTTAATCATTTTGGTTTCACTATCCCAATCTGCCTTTGTAACACCTTCAACTGCTTTTGCAGCTTTCTCAATCCGGTTTTTGCACATTCCGCAATTGCCATACACTTTAAACTCTTCTGTTTTTGTTTTTGCAATAACAGACATTGTTCCAAATAGGAACAACATTACTAAACTTAATACATTCTTTTTCATACTTAAAAGATTTAAATTAATAAAATTATTTATTTGTAAACTCCATTTTAATTTCACCACATTTGAGCATCTTATCCCCAAAATATGGATTTCGGATTTCTTTTTTATCGCTTAACCAATATGCACCCTTATTGTTAAAAGCCATGGGGCAGAATTGAACGTAGATTGCCTTTTTATTAGGCATACCAAACTTTTTAATGGCATCAATAAGATCATCAGAAACAGTGCTAAAATGCTTTCTCTTCATTTCGATTCCATTCATGCTAATAATCCCATTTAAATTTGATTCAAGGTTTGCTAAAAGTTTCATCCAGCTGATATGAGCATCACCAACTAAAAGCGTCATATCAACATTGTTTAAACTGGCTAGTACTTTTTTTGCTTCCAGGTTTACTTCGTTTTCATTAATAGCAACAAAAGTATCTTTCATTTTCAGATAAACGTCGATTAAGTCGCCTAATTGCTTTTTAAACTTATCGGAAACATATTTTGAATAATAAATGGCACCATTTTCAGTTTCTTCAATTTCCTTAATTTCTTCGTCTGACATTGATCCTTCTCCGTGGTTATGGGCTGATGAAGTTTTTCCACCATCAGGATTCATCATACTTGGAAACCCAACTAATTGAGCAGCTGCATCAATTTTAAATACACCATTTGTAGCAATTTCTTCACCTTCATCTAATCCTTCAGTTACAACAAAAAAGGAGCCAACTTCTGGACCCAACACTACTTCACGGTACAAAAATGACGGGGACTGACGATCAGGTACTTTAACATAGACAACGGCTCTTTTACCGGTCCATAGTACTGATGATTTTGGTACAAGAATTTCGTTTGCAGTTTCTGCTATTTTTGATTCCAGTAAACCATTAACAAACATTTCCGGTTTCAAATTAAGCTTTGGGTTTGGCACCACTACTCGCACTTTGGCTACTCTGGTCTCGGCATTTATAAACGGATCAATATAACTTACTTTAGCAGAGAAATTCTTTCCTGGTAAAGCCTGAATCGTAAAATCTACTTTATCACCCAATTTTATCCAGGGTAGGTCGGATTCATAAGCATCAAACATTACCCAAATTTTAGATAGATCCACTACTTTAAAAAGTGTTGTTCCCTCTTTTACATAATCTCCTATTGCAACATGTCGCATTATTACAGTACCCGAAATAGGCGATAGGATTTCGAAATAATATTGTGGCTCACCTTTTACTTCAATAGCTGATATTTGCTTATCAGTTAAATCCCATAATTTTAACTTATTCCTAACAGCCTTATATAGTGATGGTCTGCTCTCCTTAAAAGTAACAGCCTCCAATAATTCATGTTGAGCTGTCACTAGATCAGGGGAATAGATAGTTGCTAATTTTTCTCCTTTACGAACATTTTGTCCCGTAAAATTCACAAACAGCTGTTCGATTCTTCCTCCAAACCTAGCTGTTATAACAGCCACATTACGTTCGTCAGACTGAACTTTCCCTTGTAAATAAATTGTTTTTTCTGGTACTCCTTTTGAGACTACCATAGATTGAATATCAGCTAGTTTTGCAGCTGATTCAGTCATAACAATTTCATAAGGATCAACATCGTCACCTTCTACGCTCATCGAAGCTAATGGAATTAAGTCCATAGCACAAATAGGACATTTACCGGGTTTGTTCTGCTTAATTTGGGGATGCATTGAACATGTCCATATTGTCGATTCTTCGGCACTGTGGTCATGTCCTTCGTGGCTTACTGTATCAGGATTAACCAAAGTGGCTTCTTCTGAAGAGTAAAAGAAAAGCCAGCCAAAAAAGATACCCACAAATATTGCTACTATAATCAGCTTATAATTATTCTTTATTGATGACATCATATTCTTCATGATTTCTATTTTATTAATTTCCCATTAAATAAGTGATGAATGAAATGGCTGCCTGCTTATCGGCTCGCGCTTTTTCCAATTCAAGATTATATTTAAGTACTTTACGTTCCATTCGTAATACCTCTTCGAAGTTACTATTTCCAGTAGCATACTGAGTTTCAAGCAAATTCAATGCTTTATGAGCTAAGGCCGATTGTGAAAAATACAGTTGGACTCTCCTCTCTGCATCTCGGTATTCTTTCCACCAATTCTCAAAAAGTACTTCCAGAACATTTGTCCTTTCGATTTTCTCATTTTCCTTGGCAACTTCCAGATAGATGACTTCTTGAACCATTGCCTTGTATTTACTGCGGTAGAGAGGTATTGTTATGCCCACTTTTGGAAACATAAAAGCATCTGTTCCGGCCAGATTGTTATCACCTTTTCCTATTGCTATGTAATCCAAACCTAAACTAAAACCAGGATTACCCATCTTGCTGGCTACATCACGTTTATAGCTTAAAGCGATTGATTGAAAATTAATGCTCAATAATTGGTGATTACTAGTTCGAATGGAGTCTAAAGCAGTTTGCCTCGAAAAGTTAAAATCACTTTCCCATAATATATCAGGAATTAACACCTCATTATCATAATCAACATTCAGTAGTTTGTTAAACATCACTTCCAGTACAAATTGATTATCCCTTAATCGGGCTAGTTGGTTTTCTAAATCTCCAATCTCCATTTCTATTCGGTATTCATCAACAGCTGACACTATTCCTGCTTCCACTTTTATAGTAGCCAATTTTTGAAAAATGACAAGTATTTCGATGTTTTCGATTGTGATGTCAATAGCCTTTTTATTGAAGTAGAGGTTATAATAGTTTGACCTGACCTCATTAAACAGGCTGGCTCTGGCATCTTCAAAAACTTCATATTTGGCCTTTGCCTGTTGAACAGCAGCATTCTCTTTCGATTTTAGAGTACCAAACCAAGGGAACATTTGTGCTACAGATATTTTGAATCTCTGAGGACCAACTCTTGTTTCAACCGGCTGAATGAAATACCCAAATACGATGTTGGGATCGGGTAGTGCTTTAACCTGGGGGGCAATTTCCAACGCTGCCATATATTCGTTGAATTTTGCCTTTAGTCCCGGGTTATTCTTTGCCGCTGTTTGCAAATATATATTTAACTCATCTTGTGCCGAAACCAATGAAGAAATCAGCAATAAGAGCATTACGATTAGTATACTATACTTCTTCATGATTCTATACTTTAAGTTTCTTTAATTCTCTTTTTACTCTGCCTTCCTGCCACATACTATAAAGCACCGGAACTACGAATATGGTTAATACCTCAATCGTCATACCTCCAAATAAAGGAATGGCCATTGGTATCATAATGTCTGCTCCTTTTCCTGTAGAAGTTAATACTGGCAATAGCGCAATTATGGTAGTTGCAGTGGTCATAATTGCGGGACGAACCCTTTTCTTTCCAGCCTCAAGGACTAATGCTCTCACCTCTTTTACATTACCTGGTTTGTGCTTATCCTGCAACTGTTTTATGTATGTACTTATCAGTACACCATCATCAGTTGCAACTCCGAAAAGAGCAATGAAGCCAACCCAAACTGCAACACTTAAATTAATAGTATGCACCTGGAACAAATCTCTAAGATTCATACCAGCAACATTACCATTCAAAAACCAAGGCTGACCATAAAGCCAAAGCATAATAAATCCTCCCGATAACGCCACAATTATACCTGTAAAAATCAGTGTTGTAGATGTAACAGACCGAAATTGAAAGTAAAGTATCAGAAAAATTATTATCAAAGAGATTGGAATTACAATCATCAGCCTCTTAGTGGCCCTTATCTGATTTTCATAATTACCGGTAAATACATAACTAACTCCAGCAGGTAACTCAAATTCACCTGTTTCTAGTTTTTTATCGAGATATTCTTGTGCATTTTCAACCACATCTACTTCGGCATATCCATCTTTCTTATCAAAAATAACATAACCCACAAGGAAGGTATTTTCACTTTTAATCATTTGGGGACCACGTGTATAGGTAATAGTCATTAATTCTCCTAAAGGTATTTGTGTACCCGATGGAGTTGGAATTAGTATCTTTTTTAAATCTTCAGGATTATCCCTGTAATCCCTTGCATACCTTAAACGAACAGGAAAGCGCTCACGTCCTTCAACAGTAGTTGTTAATTGCATTCCACCAATAGCACTACTGAGTACATCCTGTAGGTTTTTAACCGATAAACCATACCGCGCAATTGCGTCCCTGTCAATTTCCATTTCAAGATATGGCTTACCTACTACTCTATCTGCAAACACAGCCATAGGTTGTACACCTTCAACTTGTTTTAAAAGTTTTTCCAATTCGAAGCCAACTTTCTCAATACTTGCCAAATCGGGTCCAAACACCTTTATCCCCATAGGTGCCCTCATACCTGTTTGAAGCATTACCAGACGAGTTTGAATAGGTTGCAACTTAGGTGCAGATGTTAAACCTGGAATACTGGATTGGCTGATTATTTCGTTCCAAATATCATCCGGCGACTTTATTTCTTCGCGCCATTGCCTGAAATACTCTCCGTTCTTATCAATAGTAAGGGATTCTTTATCAATCACACGAAAATCATCTATTGCCGGATTATAAACACTACTGTCAGTTAAAATAAAAGCTCCATCTCCATCTACTTTAAAGCGCATTCTACGTCCTGATTCATCAAGTATATATTCTGATTTATAATTGATTAGGTTTTCAAACATGGATGTTGGTGCAGGATCAAGAGCAGAGTTTACACGACCCCATTTGCCTACTACGTTCTCCACTTCGGGAATAGCATTAACTCTTTTATCAAGAATACGAATTACTTCAATATTTTCTTCAATTCCAGAATGTGGCATAGTAGTGGGCATCAGCAAAAAAGAACCTTCATCTAAAGAAGGCATAAACTCTTTCCCAATACCCGGTAGTGATATGTCTAGATTTTTATATATACTTGATTTTTTGATGAATTCAGGCATGAAACCAAACAGGTTGTTGAAACCTTGCCAGCTAGTTATTCCAAATGCTACAATGAAGATTGGAACAGTCAGAAATTTCCATTTGTTATTCAAACACCACCGTAAAATTCTTGAGTAAAAGAACACTACAGCAGATAAAGCACCTAATACAGTTGCAACAATTGCTATTACAAATAATAAGTTTGCCATTAGAGAATTTTGAGCACCCAACGGCATCCATTCTTTTGCAAGAAAAAATACGACAACTATTACTGTGATAGCAATATTTATAATGTTATCTAATGACCCATTCAACTTGGCTAACTTTTCAGAGAACAAATTGGTTACGCCATACGCTGTTATAGCCAGAGCAACATAATAACCAGTGGTTAGAGTAATTAATATACCAATTATAATTAGGAGTAAACCCCATAATTTCTTGTACTTATTTTTATCGAATCGTATAGAGAAAATCAGATTAGCAAGGGTTGGAATGATAATTAAGCCAATTAGCAAAGCAGCTATCATGGTAAAGCTTTTGGTATATGCAAGTGGTTTGAACAGTTTTCCTTCAGCCGCCTCCATTGCAAATACAGGTAAAAAACTAATTATTGTCGTAGCCAAAGCTGTGAGAACTGCTCCAGATACTTCAACGGTACCATCATAAACAACATTTAGCAATTGTTTACCTCTTGCCCCAACATTGTGAGGCATTTGAATATGCCGGATTATGTTCTCCGTAAAAACCACACCCACATCTATCATTACTCCAATAGCAATGGCAATACCTGATAATGCAACAATGTTAGCATCAACATTTAATAAGCGCATTAGAATAAATGCCAACAATACACCCATGGGTAACAAACTGGAAATTAAAAAAGATGCTCTTAGATTCAGTACAAGGACAATAACTACAAGAATACTAATGAGTAATTCAAGTGAGATAGCCTCCTCCAAGGTTCCAAGAGTCTCCTTTATTAATCCGGTTCTATCATAAAATGGTATAATCGTAACTTTAGAAATTGTTCCGTCCTTTAAAGTCTTTGCAGGTAAACCTGGGGCTATTTCAGCAATTTTAGCCTTTACATTTTCGATAGCTTCCAATGGATTGGTACCATAACGTGCTACTACAACTCCTCCTACTGCTTCCGATCCTCCTTTGTCAAGCCCTCCTCTTCGTGTTGCAGGCCCGAAATTAATTTTGGCAACATCTTTCAGTCTGATCGGTACATTGTTTCGTACAGCAACTACACTTTTCTCTAAATCCTCAAGATTCTCGATATATCCTAATGCCCTTACCAGATATTCAACCCTGTTAAACTCAATGGTTCTGGCACCTATATCCAGATTACTATTCTTCACGGCAGCCATTATTTGAGCTACATTTACACCGTGAGCCTTCATAGCATTGGGATCTATATCAATCTGATATTCTTTAACAAATCCTCCTATTGATGCTACTTCTGCAACTCCCGATGCTGCAGTTAATGCATATCGAACGTGAAAATCCTGAATAGTTCTTAAATCGTGTGGGTCCCATCCACCGGAAGGATTACCATCTTTATCTCTTCCTTCAAGTGTGTACCAATATATTTGACCAAGAGCTGTTGCATCAGGCCCCAATGCAGGACTAACGTCATCAGGAAGTGTTCCTGCCGGTAATGAATTTAGCTTTTCTAATATCCGGGTACGACTCCAGTAGAACTCTATATCATCTTCAAAAATTATGTAAATACTTGAAACACCAAAAATGGAGTTGCTGCGAATAGTTTTCACTCCTGGCATTCCCAGCAATGCTGTTGTTAATGGATAGGATATCTGGTCTTCGATATCTTGCGGAGATCTGCCTGGCCATTCAGTATATACTATTTGCTGATTCTCACCGATGTCAGGTATTGCATCTACAGGTACCGGATCACTCGGTAAGAATGCAGTATCCCAACCAAATGGTGAGGTTACTATGCCCCATGCGATAAACACAAGAATAATTAGTATGGTTACCAGTTTATTCTCTAAAAAGAATCTAATTATTTTGTTTAACATATCTATTCAATTTATAATTGATGTACGTATTGCTTAAAAACAATAAATTCAGAATGTAACTCATCATATAGCCAAAAGCTATTGACGATTACAATTCATCAATCAATAAATAGAATATCAAATCAGATATGTCTGAAACAAAGATAATTTGGTATGTAAGGTGAGCGGTGGCGGTGATTCAGCGAAATTTAATATTTCACTTTCAATCATCACCGGCTCGTTCAATAAACATATGAATAGAGAAGGAAACAGAATATCAATGTCGGTAATTTTATTATCCTCAATAATAATTGGGCCTACGAAATTTTTATCAAATCTATAGTATTCCGTTTCATCGTGGCAACAGCCTGATGTCCCACCATCTTCACAACATGGTTCAATCGTAGAATTTATAGATACTTCAATTAACCGTGCACCACAGTAATGTTTAGATACAGAGAATCCCATCGTTGTTATTAACAACAATATTGCGAAGATTATATGTGATATTTTCCTAAACATTAAATTTTAATATTCTACAAATAAACAATATTAAATCGACTATATTCTACATAAATTGTTAAAAAATGTTACATGAACTATATTATAAACTAATGGCGCGACTTCCTAAAATTCTGTAACTTATAATAATTATAGGGTAGAGTAAATATAATACCAGCAACTAAAATCCTTTAAAAATTCTGGCCTGTGAAACTCCAGGTGCCTGGATATCCAGATCCAGAAAATATCCAAAAGGAGTTTGGTAACATTCGTAATCAGCATTTTTCATCCTAGCCTCTGCCCTATCAAATATTTCTTTTGTGAAATGAGGATCTGCTTTTGTTTCTGCGAGATGGGCAAATGAGTGTAATAGTACTTTATTAGTATTATTCTTTTTCGCAGCCCATTTCAGGTTTTTGATCAATTTTCTTTCAACGCCAACTGCATTCTCTTCATCATGTGCTTCGGCATGAATAAACGCAACTAACATATCATTGTACCGACCTCCTTCTTTCACTTCAGGAAACTCCTCAAGTGTTTGTATTGTAGGATCAAAAGCAAATTTAGTGCAGTATATCATTAATAGCTTCATGGTTTTATATTTATGGGAGGCAATTTAGTAAAAAGAATATTAAGTAATACTACAAATTTTCTATATCAATAGGCCCTGGTTACTCAAAAATTCGACTTATGTTTGATGTTTTCCTGACAAACGCATTTCCTTACATATATGGAATTATTATTTGTACTTTTGATGCTGTGAGTCATATTTTTAGATAATTACTTTACTTGTTATATTCTATTATTTTATGAATAACTATTTCAAGAACACCTATTTATTAATTAGTATGAATAAACTAGTTTCATTAATTATACTGCTGGGATTAATTTTTATTGGAAATGTTCAGGCTCAGAAAAGTAATGTAAATGAACCAAAGCCATTATTTCAATCTGAAGAAATGTTAAACCTAAGATTAGAAGCTGACTTTACTACCGTTTTTTCTGTTACAGATGACTCTACATATTTTCCTGCCAAGATTTCCATGGCTGATAACAACGGGAAAATCAAGGATATTAAATTGAAAACCAGAACACGTGGTCATGCACGTCGGGACGAGGATGTTTGCAAATTTTCACCCTTACGGTTAAGATTCCCTAAGAAAGAAACTTCGAACACTGTATTTGATGAGCAGCGCACCATAAAACTTGTAACTCATTGTCAAAAAGCTAATGCAAATGAGCAATATATAATTCTTGAATATCTAATTTATAAGGCATTTAACATATTAACCGACAGCTCTTTTAAAGTAAGGCAAGCAAAAATAGTTTATGTTTATAGTAATAGTAAAAAAGGGCCAATTGAAAAGTTTGCTTTTTTTATTGAAAAAGATAAACATCTGGCCAAGCGTTTAAATGCAATCGAGCTAGAATCTATTAAGATTCATCCAATGCGTCTAAATGCTACTCATGCCTGTTTGATGGATATGTTTCAATATATGATTGGAAACCTTGATTATTCGGCTTACAAGAAACATAATATTAAACTGATGGGTGATAGCAATCATGAATCACCACCAATTGCAATCCCTTATGATTTTGATTTGTGTGGATTAGTATTGCCAAATTATGCAGTTCCACATCCTCAGTTTAATTTGGAAAAAGTTACCGATAGACTTTATCGTGGGTTTAAAAAGGATCCGGAAATAGTTTATCAAACCATTAAAACATTCAATAATAAAAAAGCTGATATTTATCAATTGTTCGAAAATTCTGAACTTCTAAATAAAAAAGTTAAAAAACGGGTTATTAAATATTTAGATGAGTTCTATAATATTATTAATGATGAACAATTAGTAAAGGTCGTGTTTATTGAAAAAGCCCGAGTGATGCATAATTAATTTGGATGAAAAAGTCAATTTAGTTAATCATCTGTAATTTTTCTATCCTTTTTCTTTTCCGATTGAATCTTCTTATTCCTAAGTCGCTTTTCTTTGGATGCCGGACTTGGCTTTGTTGGTTTTCTTTCTTTCTCAGGCTTTAAGGCTTCTTCTACCAGCTTTAAAAACCTTTGGAGTACTAACTCCTTATTTTTTAATTGGCTGCGTGTTTCGTCACATTTTAGGGCAAGAATTCCATCATTGGTAATTCTGTTCTTTAATTTTTCCGAAATTATTATTTTTTCCTTGTCAGAAAGGAAAACTGAACTATCAATATCAAACAATAATTCCACCTGAGTTGATACTTTGTTTACCGATTGTCCACCAGGACCACTGCTTCGACTAAATTTATACTTTACTTCAGAAATGAGCTTTTCAAACATACCTCAAATGTAAGTGTTTTGTAAAATACTGTAACTTTGTGACTAAATAAATTTTACAAAGTATGCCTACACCTTTAGCTGAGACCCTTCGTCCTCAAACACTTGATAATTATATTGGGCAACAGCATTTAGTAGGCAAAAATGCAATACTTAGAAGAAGCATAGAATCGGGCAATATTCCGTCAATGATATTGTGGGGACCACCCGGTGTTGGAAAAACAACCCTTGCCAATGTTATATCCAATACCTTAAACAAAGAGTTCTATACACTTAGTGCGGTAAGCTCTGGTGTAAAGGACGTTAGAAATGTAATCAGACAGGCTGCTATGTTTAATGGTAATGCCATACTTTTTATTGATGAGATACATCGTTTTAGTAAATCACAACAAGACTCTCTTTTGAGCGCTGTTGAAAAAGGAACGATCACACTTATTGGCGCAACAACAGAAAATCCTTCTTTTGAAGTTATCTCACCATTATTATCAAGATGCCAGGTTTATATTCTTAGTAACCTAGAAGCTGATGACCTTAGAACTCTAATTAAAAATGGAATACAATCCTTATCAGAAAAGTTCGATCTTAAAATTACAGTTGATGAAGATGAAGCTCTCCTCAGATTATCAGGAGGTGATGCACGTAAATTATATAATGCGCTAGAGCTTGTTGTCTATCAGGAAAAAACAAATAAAAAGAAAATAAAGATTACTAATAATCTTGTAAAAAAAATTATCCAGGAGAACCTGGCTATCTACGACAAACAAGGCGAAATGCATTACGATGTTATTTCAGCTTTTATAAAGTCGATACGTGGTAGCGATCCAAATGCTGCTGTTTATTGGCTTGCGCGAATGGTTGAAGCTGGTGAAGATCCAAAGTTTATTGCAAGGCGTATGTTGATATTAGCATCTGAAGACATTGGAAATGCTAATCCTAATGCCCTCCTACTTGCCAATACTTGTATGGATGCTATCAATAAAATAGGTTGGCCTGAGGGCAGAATAATATTATCACAAACAGCTGTCTTTTTGGCTAATTCAGAGAAGAGTAATTCCTCTTATTTGGCCATAAAAGATGCCCAATCAATCGTTCAGAAAACGGGTAACCTAGCAGTACCGCTCCATCTGCGAAATGCACCAACAAAACTTATGAAAGATATTGGCTACGGAAAGGATTACAAATATGCTCATCAGCATGAAGATAATTTTGTAGATCTTGAGTTTCTTCCTGATAAGATTAGTGGAACTAAGTTTTATGAGCCTGGCAATAACATTCGTGAAAATGAAGATAGAAAGAAGCTACTGAAAAGATGGAAATCAAAATATGGATATTAATTAGCCTTTGATAAAATTGTAAACTAAATAACTATGAATAACGATACACAATTAATTATCGACCACTCCTTTGAATATGCTAAAGATCTGCTTACCGACACAGGACAATGTTATCCGTTTGGCGCTTATGTTGATAATGCTGGAATAGTGCACCCTCTTGAACTAGAGATAGATAAAAAGAATGTCCCAAATAACGAAACTGTTATTGAAGGACTTAAAAATTATTGTGAGACCGAGCTTCAGGAGCTAAGAATTAAAGCTTATGGATTAACTTATGAAGCAAGTGTTCAGCTCGAAGTTGATAGCGAAAAAATTGATACTATTGCAATCGATATTGTTGATAAAAATGATGCTCCCCCTCCTATTTATTATTTTCCATATAAAATTGAAACAGAAGGAAATGTTGAATTTGGAGATGCATTCGCTGTTAGTAGATAAGCTACAATTAAAAAAGAAGTAACTAATCAGTATGTTGAAATATTTAATTATCAGTTAGTTTGTAAATAATATTTTTTCTTCGTGCTCACTTTGCGCATACCTTAGTGCTACTTAGTGGTAAAGTTTTTACCACAAAGCCTGCCTGCCAGTTTAACTGCCGAAGGCATGTCAGGCAGGGTGCACAAAGTACATCACTAAGACGCACAAAGTCAAACAAAAGCATTCAATATCAGAACCATACATCGTTTTTCTATTCTGAGGCTTTATCCTGATTAGTAACAAAAAGAATTTAGTTCCTGAGAAAACAAAAAAGGTGACCAAAATAGAATTTCAGTCACCTTTCCTTTTAAAGATATTTGCTAAAAAACAAGCGCGCTTGTTTATCTTTAATCTTTATCCTTGCATTCTTCATATGCCCTACGCAATTCCTCACGATTATTGATTGTTTTTATAGCATCGTTATCCTTATATTTTATATTTATCGGAAATTTAAACTCAGGTCGTTTTTTTACATCTGGATGTGCTACATACCAAGCTCTAATTTCAGCCCAGCCTCCATCATCTTCTCCATTCACGGTAATTTCTGTGCCATCAGGCATAATGTATGTAACAGGATAAATAAATTCAAAACATCTTTCTTTATCACCTCCGTCACCTTTACAACGTCTTTTTGCCCTGTGCATCCCTTCTCTATTATTTATGGTAATAATTTTACCATTTCTCCATTCGATATCAACAGGAAATTTAATTGCAGGTCGTTTTTTAACATCGGGGTGTGCTGCATACCAAGCTTTAACTTCTGCCCAGCCATCCTCAGTATCTCTATAAACGATAATTTCTGTACCATCGGGCACAATGTAAGTTACAGGATAAACTAGTTTAAAACAATCTCTTTTGTCACCATCACCTTTACACCGTTTTCTTGCCTGGCGCATCTCTTCCCTGTTATTGATAGTTATAACTGTGCCATTTTTCCATTTTATATCAACAGGAAATTGGATAGCAGGTCTTTTTTTGACATCAGGGTGTGCTGCGTACCATTCTTTGATTTCGGCCCAGCCAGCATCATCCTTACTATTCACAGTAATCTCAGTTCCGTCAGGCATAATGTAGGTTACAGGATAAACTAGTTCAAAGCAATCTCTTTTGTCCCCATCGCCTTTATCTCCTTTGTCGCCTTTACCACCCTTGTCTCCTTTCAATTCTCTTCCACTTAAATTAAAATATGCATTTATGAACTCACTCGCTTTTGGTCCACTTAATCTTATCATATCAACCTCGTATCCCAATTCGGGAGCAAGTTTTGCACCATCAATATTGTTATCAGCATATTCCTGGTCAAGAATATTTCTAGATGCGGAAGGTAATTCAGTTATTTCAATATTTTGCTTATTAGTGGCTTTTTGTATTGCCGCAATTAGTTGTCCATCAGTCATTTCTCCATTATCCTTTTGGCAGGATATTGTTGCCAGTATGGTAATTGCTAGAAATCCTAAAAATGTTAATTTCATGGTATAAGATTTTAAATAAGTTCGTGTTTGGATATGGGTATCAAAACTATAATTTTTGTAAAGATAGAAAAAATAATTAAGACAAATTACTATCCTATTTTATCCTTGCATCCCTACTATACGACCAGAGCATCAATAATATAGCAATAAGCAACGAAAAAATTGCAATTGAAAACGTAGGTGTAAATCCTAACAATTCATAAAATAGCACTCCTATTAATGGCGCAAATATTGCTCTAACTCCCGTTAATGATAAATGTAACGACTGGTATGTACCGGCCTCGTTAGGTTTGCAAAAATATGCAGATCCAATATTCCATAGTAACACCATTGTTGCTGCAAAAATTCCGTGGAATAATATATATAGTAAAAGTGTATAGTAAATTGTAACATCTAGGAACTCGAAATGAGATGGGAAATAAGATGTAATCATTAAAAAGAAAATATATAAAGTTATTGATGAAAATGTTATCACAGCAAATTTCCTGGGATCAATATGACTAATTAGCCTTCCAAAGAATGGCAATAATATTATTACCAATATGTTAGAAATATTTCTGTAAAAGGCTACACTAGCATAATTTAGGTTTAATGCCTCGTAAAAATATATTGTAATAACAGTCATAGTTAACATAAAGGAAAAACCGTAGAACATGAAGCCTATTTCAAAATGCCTGTAAGGAATATTTTTTTTGAGAATTAGAATCATTTCACTAACGGAGGCTTTCACGGAAGCAAAAATACTTTTTTTCTGAATTGGTATGTCCTCCTCAGGATAATGTATTGTTGATAAAATAAAAACTGACATAGTAGCAAATATTGCTGTTACAGGTATAATGTAGATAAATGCAAAGTTGTTATAATCAAGGAGATAACCATAGGCGAATGTGATGATTAGCATTACAATTTTATTAACACTCGTTGAATAACTATATAACCTGCCAAAATTAACGTGGCTATAATTTACTTTTAGCAGGTAGTTAATATTTGGATTTATGAAAATATTACCTGAGAAATAGACTAAAAACAAGAATAAAAATATATAGTGATAATAAGCAAAGTTTAAGATGTCAGCTAGATTATCAGGAAAAAACAGCAATGTAATTAGTGGTAGTCTTGTTGTTATTGCTACAATCCTTAATAGCTTTTTCCTATTTTTAACCCTTTTTAGAAATTCGTTAATAACTATCAAAAATAGAAACACCAGGGCACTGAATTGAAATAAAAATCCAAGCTGATAATTAGTTCCATTTAAACTTTTGATAAAAACAAACTGGTTCAAAGCCAGAACACCAAGCACAATCCCTTCTAGTATCATATAAATTGTATGAATACTAAAAGTTCTTCGCTCAGCCTTATTCATCTCGAGTTTGTTGAAAAGAAAACCCATAATGTCTATCAGATAGTTGTTAATATCGAATCGCCAAATTTAGTGTACATTCTTGATATATTAAAAAGAAGGCTTAATTTTGACCCATGAATTTTTTTCTGTCCATTATATTTTTAGCTTTTCGATTTTTCATTGTAATTATCCCTTTCTGGCTACTATATTTCTTTTCTGACATACTACGATTTTTCTTGGAAAAAGTATTCAAATACAGGAAAGATGTTATCAAACAAAACCTTGAATTATGTTTTCCCGAACTATCGGTTAAGGAGATCAATAAGATATTACATCTTTTCTATAAAAATCTGGCTGATATAATGATGGAAGGAATCAAAGCTTTTGCAATGAGCGACAAACAGATTATAGTTAGGCATAAAATAACAAACCCTGAGGTCATTGAACATTTTTTTAAGCTAAATAGAAGTGTTATTTCTGTTCCATGCCATTATGGTAATTGGGAATGGGGTGCTTCATCACCAAGCCTACAGCTTTCAAAAGATATGTATGTATTTTATAAACCACTGAGCAATAAGTATGTTGACCGCTATATTAGAAACATCCGTTCCAAGTCGGGTAGCGAGCTTGTTTCAATTTATAATACAGCTAAAGTTTTTGAAAGAAATGCTGATATGGCAGTTGGGTACGTTATGGTAGCCGATCAAAGTCCTTCAAGCCAAAGAAGAGCATATTGGGTTAATTTCCTTGGTTGCGAAACGGCCTTTTTACATGGCCCTGAATTCTATGCAAGAAGATATGATATACCTATTGTATTTATTGATATTCAACGCGTAAAGAGGGGATATTATGAATTAACATGCTCAGTTATTTCTGACAATCCTAAAAATACCGCCGAGGGTGAAATCACTACACGCTATGCACAGAAACTTGAAGAAGCAATACTTATCAAACCAGAGAACTGGTTATGGTCGCATCGAAGGTGGAAATTGAATCGTGATCCAAATAAATAGAATATTACCTTTGTAAAATCTTCTTTTCCTTTATTGTATTTAATCTGATTAAGATCTGTAAATCAAGAATACCGAGGGTTTCTTATGTAAGTCAGGTTTAATTCTTTTCCAATTAGAAATAGGTAAAGAAATAACACTTTCAGTGGGCAGGGTAAGATCAGTTGCGATACATAATAAAGTATTTCCTGAACATGCTTTCAATATTGAATTAAACAGTTTATCATTTCGGTAAGGGGTTTCGATAAATATCTGAGTTTGATTTAACTTAAATGCATTTTGTTCAATTACTTTTAGCTTTTTAATAAGCTCTTGTTTGTCAATTGGTAAATAACCATGAAAAACAAAATTTTGTCCGTTAAATCCTGAAGCCATTAATGATAAAATTATTGAATTTGGGCCTACAAGAGGTATTATCTTAATACCACGCTCATGCGCAATTCTAACCACTACGGCACCAGGATCTGCAACACAAGGAGTTCCAGCTTCTGACAGCAATCCAATTGACTTTCCGTCAGTTAAACTATCAAGATAAGAATATACTTCCGATTCATCAGTATGTTTGTTCAGCTCATAAAAAACAATCTTATCAATACTTGTTGAATGTTTCAGCTTGCTTAAGAATCTTCTTGCTGTTCGTACCTGTTCTACAATAAAAATATCGATACTATGAATAATTTGAGTATTGTATTCCGGTAAAACTTCACGGATTGTATCCAGATGACCTAATGTTGTAGGAATCAGATATAACTTTCCACTACTCTTTGTATTGTTAGCCATAATTAAAATGCAAT
This sequence comes from Bacteroidota bacterium, assembly GCA_002686705.1. Next base: position 22,728 of record NYYH01000023.1, on the reverse strand, counting down.
CTTCGACAAATCAACATTACCACCTGAAACAATTACTCCAACATTCTTCTTGCTAATCTTTACTTTGTTTTCAATAATTGCTGCTATAGGAACTGCTGATGATGGTTCGATCACAATTTTCAATCTTTCATAAATTAACTTCATAGCTGCAATTATTGCATCTTCACTAACAGTAACTATTTCAGTAACATATTTTTGAATTATTGGGAAATTGCGTTCTCCCAAGGATGTAAGTAATCCATCAGCAATAGTATCCGGATTAACGCTTGGAATTATTTTTCCAGCCATAAACGAACGATAGGCATCATCAGCACCTTTAGGTTCACATGCTATTGTAGTAATATTTTTGCTAAAATATGAAGCAGAAAGTGCTGTACCGCTTAATAATCCTCCGCCACCAACCGGACATAAGATTATATCAAGATTATCAACTTGCTGGCAAAATTCAAAAGTTGCTGTCCCATGTCCTGCAATTATATTATAATCGTCGTATGGATGAACTACTTTAGCTCCGGTTCTTTCAACCACTCTTTCGAGAGTTTTTTCTCTTGCTGAAAGTGTTGGTTCGCAAAAAGTTATCTCTCCACCATAGCTAACCACTGCATTCACCTTAACATCAGGCGCATTTTTTGGCATAACAATATAAGCAGGTACATTCAATATCCGTGCTGCCCTAGCTAATGCTTGTGCAAAATTTCCAGATGAATGAGTTGCGAGTCCTAATGATAAATCAGATTTGGGAATTGAAAGGGCAGCATTTACAGCACCTCGTGATTTAAAAGAGCCTGCTTTCTGGAAGTTCTCACATTTAAAAAACAGTTTTGTTTCAAACTGTTTATTTAAACTTTCAGATGTTAATACTGGTGTATTATGAATATAATCACTTATTCGATTATAAGCATTTATGATGTCAGCCTTATCAGGTTTGGAAAGTAACACCTAAATATTAGTTTAGACTAATTACTATCCTCAGTAATTTTTTCAGTAATCCTATCTAGAATATCCATAACAGTATCCATATTAACAATACCACTATAAATTGGATCAGGAACTGTTTGGTTAGTTCCTGGATATAATATATTCATTGCATAATCAATTTTCGCATCATCAGCTTTGGTTCTTGCCAAATATTTAACTTCACGAAAATTTAAGGTATCCATTACATATATTTTGTCAAATTTATCAAAGTCCTTCTTTACAAATATTCTTGAAGAACCGCTTAAGTCAATATCATATTTTTCTGCAGCTACAACTGCTCGGTAGTCAGGAGGATCATTAATTGTTTCTGGAGAAAAACCAGCAGACTGAGCAATTCCATCGATGTTTTTTTCACTATACTTCTTTCTCAAAAAAGCTGCTGCTAAAGGCGAGCGACATATATTACCCTTACAGACAAATAGGACATTCATATTGTTTAATTATTTATTTTTTTGCGAAAAGTACTAAAATTATTTGAAAAAAGCAAATAACAAAGTTCTTAATAATTTAGATAATTTGGCTAATCTCTAGAAAACCAGTACTATAATTATAATTTTAATTTTTTGTCAATATCATCCACATAAACCCGAAACTGCTTATCGGTTTCAATAAGATTATTGACAGTTCGACATGCATGCAATACAGTTGCATGGTCTTTATTACCACAATGTAATCCAATGGTGGCTAACGAATTTTTAGTATGCATTTTTGAAAAGTACATGGCTAATTGCCTTGCCTGTACAATTTCTCGTTTCCTTGTTTTCGAATTAAGAATATCAAGCGCAACACTAAAATAATCACAAACCACTTTTTGAATATAATCGATTGAGATTTCGCGGGTTGTACTTTTCACAAATTTATCGATCATTTGTTTGGCTAACTCTAATGTAATAGCTTTCTTGTTAAGTGTTGATTGGGCAAGAATCGAAATCAATGCACCTTCCATTTCCCTAATGTTAGTTGTAATGCTATATGCCAGGTATTCAATAACTTCATATGGCATTTCAATTCCATCTTTGTAAAGTTTCTTTTTTAAGATGGCAAATCTTGTTTCCAGATCTGGCATCTGAAGATCAGCAGCAAGGCCCCATTTAAACCTAGATAACAACCTGGGTTCCATTCCTTTTAACTCTACTGGTGGTTTATCAGAAGTAAGTACAATTTGTTTATTGTTTTGGTGAAGATGGTTGAAAATATGAAAAAATACATCCTGTGTTTTTTCTTTCCCAGCAATAAATTGTATATCGTCAATAATAAGCACATCAATCATTTGGTAGAAATGTACAAAATCATTTTGGTTATTATTTCTAACCGAATCAATATATTGGTTCATAAATTGATCGGTTTTGACAAATAGTACGATCTTGTCCGGATAATTTTTTTTCACTTGCAGACCAATAGCATGTGCGAGGTGAGTTTTACCAAGGCCTACACTACTATAAATTAATAATGGATTAAAAGCTGTTTTACCAGGATTCTCAGCAATAGCCCATCCAGCAGAGCGGGCTAGCCTATTACATTCTCCCTCAACAAAGTTGTCGTATGAATATGTATCCACCAACTGTGATTCTACTTTAAGCTTTTTAAGTCCTGGTATAATAAATGGATTTGGAATATCCCTGGTTTTTCCTTTATTAAGATCAAGTGGCATTGACACGGGTTTGTTTTGTGTGGCCTTTCTATTAGTTGCCGGATACTTCACAGCATAAGGTTTTGATTTATGGTAGTTGTTGTCGATAATTACACTATATTCAAGCGTTGCACTAGCACCGAGTTGCATACGAATAGTTTTGCTCAATAAAGCAATATAATGTTCTTCTAGCCATTCGTAAAAGAATTGACTTGGTACTTGAATAGTCAGCACATCTTTCTCCAAATTAATTGGCACAATTGGAACAAACCACGTATTATAACTTTGAGGGGGAATATTGTCTTTAATTACTGCTAAACATTTTTCCCAGACTTCAACATGCTTTTTATTCATCTTTTATTAGTAGAATTTTACCGAAATAATAAAGATTTAGTTAGTAAAAAACCTAACGTGTTATAATTCAGCCTACTTAAGCCAAATACTAGTAATTTTATTAGGGAAAACAAATATCAATTAAAAATTCTGAATAAAAAAATTCAAAAACACTTGACTTTTTAAAATTATTGTTATAAATGTGTACAGTCCAAAAAAATTATATCTGCTTGTTTTTCAAACAGGTTATAAAAATACCCCTGATTTTTTCAAACTTTATAAGGGCATTTTTTTTTGCATTTTTTTTTATTTCGATAATAATTTTACAATTCGTCGCAAAATCGTGCTCAATTACTTTAATATTTTCCTCTTTTATTATCCTCATAACTTGATTCATTTTTGGATAATCAAAAGATAGTTTTATCTGCCGAGTAATATATGATTTAACAATTTTATTATTTTGAATTACATCTCGGGTTGCTGCCTTATATGCCCGTATCAATCCACTAACTCCTAATTTTGTTCCCCCAAAATATCTTACAACAATAATCATAACGTTAAACAGCTCAAACGATAGCAATTGATTTAATATTGGCTTACCAGCCGTACCAGAAGGTTCACCATCATCACTGCTTCTTGAAAACTCTTTCTCAGGTGTAATTCGATATGCATAACAATGATGTCGGGCATCGTAATACTTTTTCTTAACAGTATTAAGAATCTCCTTTGCATCCTGCTCACTCTTTACATTATAAGCCAACGCTATAAATTTACTTCCTTTATCTTTATAATAACCATCGTTATTACCGAGCAAGGTGTTATATTCACTAATTTCCATAAAAACAAATTAGTATATTGAATAAAATTATTACACTAGATTTTAATGATTGCATTACAAACTGCAAAACTAATGGATAATTTAATTTGAGGTAAATCGTAATTAGTTACTTTACTTTTAAATAATATAGCTTAGAGTGTTTAATAAGTATTAATTTTGCCACTCATGATATAATAATATTAAACAAAACAACTACAAACAATTTCAACACAAATGCGGCGACTAATAATTACTTTTCTATTTCTTTCCACAATATCTGTACTAGCACAGTATTCATCAAGCGATAATATTTTCTATACAAGGTTTGAAGGAGTTATAGGAAACAATATTCAAGTAAAAGCAAATATCGTAAGGTTATTTGATAAGCTTTCAGGAAATTACCAATATCGGTTTATAAACGAAGATACTGAAATGTATTATGGTAAAATTATTAACCTAAATGGTGATGTCAACGATGAACAGGCAGATTTGAAAGAAATGGGTCAGGAATCAATTACTTTCACTGGAATCTTGAGGCAAGATTCTTTTATTGGCGTTTGGAATACTCCTGACAACAAACAACTTACATTTGACATGAAAGAATATTATCCAAAGGGAACACTTCCTTTTGATATATACTATCTGCATTCGGAGGGCAAACTAGTACCTGATAATAATAATTCGCCAATCGCGGAAATTGAACTTACACTGATTTTTCCTTTAGATGAATATTTTCAATCAGGAATAGTTGACTCGGTAAAACAAATTATTGCGCATAGTTTTTTTGGTGATAATTTTTATGAAAAGAATCCCGATTCAATGTTGACTAACTTTGAAACTGAATATTTTACAAATTACAAAGAACAAAATGAGGATTGGCACAGTAAAGGGGCTTCATTTAGCTGGCAAAAAAACGTAAATATGTCGGTTGCATTCAATTCTAATTATTTAGTTTGTTTAGAATATCTTAAATACGCTTATTCGGGTGGAGCTCACGGAATGAGTAATATTGCGTATGATATTATTAACCTGAATAATGGTACTTTATTGGCTTACAAAGATATTTTTCAAGAAGATACTGAGGATTCATTAACCTCAATTCTTACACATAAACTACGCAAAGATTATAAGATACCTGATGATATTCCACTAAAAAAAGCGGGATTTTTTGTCGACGAGATAGTACCAAATCATAATATTTATATTAATGGTAATGGGATAGGCTTCGTATACAACAGTTATGAAATTGCACCTTATTCAAGTGGCCAAACTAACATTTTTCTGGAATTTGATAATGTAGTTGGATTGCTTAAAAAAGATACTCCTGTAGCAATGATAGCAACCAGGTAAACAAAAAGGCTCTTACCTGAATTGTTTCAAGCAAGAGCCTCTGAATTTGGTATAAATTTTTAATGCCGAATTATTCTAAAACCAACCAAATTTAAAACCTATATGAAAATTGAATGAGTTTAGAGCGTTTTTATCGATCTGAACAATATGTTCATCATAATTATTATCAAGGTACTTATATGTCAAATTTACATTATTTGTTATTACTTATTACACTTCCTGAACCAGTAATATTACTATCTATATCAGGATAACCAAAATAATAAAGATTTCCACTACCTGAAATGGTTACATTAAGGTAATCGCTTACGCTTGTGTAAATATTTCCAGATCCACTTATTTTTGCAATACATTCATTGAGCTGTAAATTAACAGCATCAATAGTTCCTGAACCCGAAATAATATAATCTGCAGTTGGTGATTCGCCTGAAAGTTTTATTCTTCCTGAACCACTTAAAACAGCACTTGTAATTTCAGAATTTAAATCGAAATCAATTTCTCCTGATCCTGACAGAGTAGATTTGAAGTGGCTAGTAATAGCATCTCCGTACACATATCCTGATCCACTCAATATAACTTCGAAGTTTGCAGCCGTAACTGATTCTGCATTAATTAATCCTGAACCACTTAACTTAACTCCAACTAACGTTGGTGTATGCACCCAAATCTTCATTGCATCATTTGGATTAAGATTTTCACGACTATCAATCTCCAGTGTATTTCCATGCACAATAGTTCTAATATAAGGTATTAGATTTGATTCTGCTTTGATCACAACCCGAAAAACTGTATCGTGGACATAATATACATTGAATTCACCTTGGTTTTCAATTTTGTTAAAAGAGACCGTGGTTCTTGTTTCAGTTGTTACATTTCCATTTCCTTCGAGAAAAGGGAACTTTCGACATCCCGTATTCCATAAAATGATTACGGACAAAAAGGAAACTATTATTATGATATTTCTATTTTTCATTTGATTAAATTAATTGTTTATGTATTTATTTACACTTAAGGACAAACTAATATTTCAAGGGTCACATTTTGTGCAAGAATTAATCCTTAATTTTTAAGGTCAATAAACCAGATTTGATATCAATTGTAATAGGTATAGCCTTTGTACGCTCACCAATCACACATTCAGCCTGCTTAAGTTTTTCTTTTCCTGGTAACTTTTTTGTTGTGAAATCACCCAAAGTTGCTGAATATGTGATTTCTGCTTTATCATCACTAATAAGGTTTATATAGTAATTATATGCTTTTCGGAAATACAAGTTAACAGATGTGTTGTATGAAGTGAGTTTGACGTTTTTAACATGTGCTCCGATTTCATTAAGTTTAAAACTACCATACTTTGTTGATAGATCTAGCCTATCTTCAATTTCATCTACTACTACTCGGCTAAAATAAGTTTGCCCGGAAAGCACACCTACATATTCTAATGATATTTTATCACGTTTTGAATCAATTGTCAACTCATCAATCTCACCTAGATAGAATTCTGCAGATTGCCCAACTAATAAAATCTTATTGGCATTTTCGAGGTTGAATGTACCATATCGTACCTTTACTGACCCATCAATTATTTTGTTTACTGTAGCATCGCCAAACTCAATATCCAATTCAGTATCACCAGTTAAATTATGTGCTTTAAAATCTCCATTAGACAATGATAGCTTAAAGTAACCTACGTGATTAGTAATATAAACATTTCCATATTTAAGATTCAGGCTAATATGCTTATCTTCTGGAATATAAATGGTATAATCAATAGTAGTGTTAGTGCCTCCTGTAAACAGATTACTAGCAATGTCAGACACATCTGTCCAAAATGATCCTTTGCCTTCAAATACTGTACTTGCTACAACATAATATTGATTTGCCTTAAAATCGAAATTAATTGCATCGAATGTCTTGTCTAATTTAGATTCCTTAGTAGAAGTTACCTTGTAACTAATTTCAATCCTAATAGAATCTTTATCCCAGTTTTCTAATGTTATGTCACCATATTTGTTGGTGATTACAGTTTCCGTTTCATCAGTCAATCCAAATGAGCGAACAAGTTTGTTCTCTTTTGTAAACGACTGACTACTTACCGATAATGAAAACAGTAAGAGCATGTACAATACGGGATTAATTTTAAATAAGTTTGATTTCATCTTTATTTTCCTTTTCTTTTTTAACCTCTTGCAACTGAAACATCATATCCTGAAGTATACTGAGTTTCAATCTGTAATTTTGAATCATAGCGGCTATAATTTCTTCGTTATCTGCATTATCCTTTAAATCCTCTTTTAATAAGCGAAACTCCTTGTCCAATTCCTTTAATTCATTTTGAATCTCTTCACGCACAGTTGAGTTTCCTACCGTTAATTGATATAGTTTTTCTGTTTCTACTCCAATTTGAGCTGTATAATAATATTCAGCCTCAAGTAGATTATTGTAAAGTTGACTCCCTTCATTTGACGAGGCGTTAGTTTGACTTAATTGTTGTTGTTGACTTCTAAAATCATGAAAATAGTAACTGCCTACAAATATTAATACAGCAGCAGCAATACGAACTACCCATTTGAACTGATTAATCGTAATTAACTTTTGTTTGGGCCTTTGTTTTTCCTCAACAATACCACTCCATATACCTTCTGAAGGTTCAAGTGAATCAAACTCATCTCTGTTATTCAGAATATATTGTTCTAATCTGTCCTTAGTCATCTTGTGAAGTATTTAAAATTTCTTTGATTTTCCTTTTTGCCCTCATATACTGTGATTTAGAGTTGCTCTCACTTGTGTTTAGAATCTGGGCTATCTCCCTATGGTCATAACCTTCAAGTAGGTACAGTGAGAAAATAATTCTATTTCCCTGAGGGAGTTGTTCCATTGCTTTTTTTATTGATGCGACACTTAATTCAGGTAATTCTTCATCATCATTTGTATTTTGATTAAACTGCCCCATATCTTCGTAAAATTGTAAATCTGCTTTTTTACGCTTTAACTCATTAATACATTTATTAACTACAATTCTTTTTAGCCACGCACCAAATGCTGAATCATAACGATAGGTGTGTAACATCCTGAAAGCTTCAGTAAAGGCATCCTGAAGTATGTCTTCAGCAGTCTCAACTGTTCCCATTATTCTATAACTTGCGTTCAGCATAGCTTTCGCATATTGGTTATATAAACGGTACTGGGCTCTAGGATTCCCTTTCCGGCTCTCTTCTATTATTTCCCTGTTCTTTTCAGGATACACTTCTCTAACTATTCTTCTGCTATCAATGACAAAATTAAATATCGAGGGTTGCAGAAATTAAAATATTGATAAAAATATATAAACTGGAAAATATGCTGAATATTGAAAAAAGTCCAATAATTTTCAGAATTAATTTCTCCTTATGTGAAATATCTCAGATAAGGTCAATGCTATTTGAATCTGAAGTTCTTGAGGGCTATGGANTTAGCTTCTTAGTGCACGATTTAGAAAAGCAATAAACGGATTCATCTTTTCAAAAATATCTACAGAAATATTAAGAAAATCAGGTCTGGTGACGACACTATCTTTGATCTTATGAAGAACAATATATTCCTTAAATTTTAGTAATTCAATATCATCAAAATCCTTGGGAAACCCAATTGGAGGGCGTACCAGTTTATCGCCACTTAATTCACCAAACAATTTTTTAAAACTACTAGCATTAATAATTGAATTGAATTCTGAACTATTATAATAGATCTCTGACCGGATACTTTTGAGACGATCACCAGCGGGATTGTGTGATCCACCGGCGAGAAAACTGTTATCAGGTTCGATGTGAAAATAATGGCCAGGTAGCATTGATTTTCTACCACCGGGTGCCATATAAGCCCCAAAGGCTATTTTATAAGGACTTTTGTCCTTCGAAAACCTAACGTCTCGATAAATCCTAAAAACTGTATCTTTTACAGCCAAATTGCCAATTAATGGATTAGTTGCTGCGAGGGCAGGTATTAGGTTTTCTATCATAGAAATAAATTCACTTCTTGCTTCTTCATAATATTGTTTGTTTGCTTTAAACCAATCACGATTGTTGTTTTCTCTTAGTTCAACTAAAAATTCAAGAGCTTTTGATCCCATATATATTCTAGTATAAATATTTTTTGTATTTTTACAACATTATTACAGATGCTCCTAAAACATCTGTAATTTCAAAAATAACCCAATATTTCGATGTTTAAGTATTTTGTCAAATTTTTAACAATTATACTTGTGGTATTGTGTTTTTATTTAACCACTAATGCCTCTGGTAATATTTACCCAATCGGCTCACGTTCAGCCGCTATGGGCCGAACATCTGTAGCTATTATTGATTTCTGGGGAGTGATGAACAACCAAGCTGGAATAGCATTATTTGACAAACCGATGGTGGGTATTTATTACGAAAATCGATTCCTTTTGAATCAGTTGAGTACAAAAAGTGTAGCTGGAATATGGCCGTTAAAATACGGGGTTATAGCCGCTTCATATAATTACTTTGGTTATAAACTTTATAATGACCAAAAAATAGGACTAACCTATGCACGAGCATTTGGTAACATGTTTAGGGTGGGACTTCAGTTGGATTATATTCAAACAGTACTGGGCAATAACTATGGAAGTAAAGGTAATGTTACTTTCGAACTCGGAATTCAGTCAGATATTTCGGATCAAATTACTATAGGTGCCTGGGTGTTTAACCCTATAATGGTAAAGCTTGCTGAGTTTGATAATGAAAAACTACCTGCTGTTTTTCGTTTGGGTTTTGCATGGCACATTTCGGAAGTATTTTTAGCAACAATCGAGGCTGAAAAAAATACTGCAATTAATCCTATTACTTTTCGTGGAGGACTTGAATATGAGCTAAAAAATAGATTCTTTTTTAGAACAGGATTCGCTACAAGAAAAGAAATATTCAGTTTTGGTTTTGGATTATATATTAAACATATAACATTCAATATAAGTGCAATAATGCATGAAACATTGGGTTTCTCACCTCAATCCTCACTAATATTTCATTTTTAAAATATGCCTGGTAACATAAAAACGATAAGTAAGATAGTTGTTCTTATACTGCTGGAATTATACATCCTTTGCAATTCAATTTCTGCACAGGAAAATGACTCTTTACAGTCAGTTAATATTGAATTTATAACCGACCAATTAGAAAATATCGCTCAAGCTTCGAATATTAACCTTGATTATTCTGATCTCATTGATGACTATTTGTATTATGCAAAGCATCCGATTAATATTAATGGTTCTAACGTATATGTATTAAGAGATATTTATCTAATAAATGATATCCAGTTAAACAATCTAAGACTTTACATTCAGCAATTCGGACAACTTTATTCTATTTACGAATTAACTGCAATAAGTGGTTTTGATGAAGAAACTGTTAAAAAGTTACAGCCATTTATTGTAATTGAATCTGTTAGCGACACTAAGAAGTATAAAGCAAAACAACTTTTTAAATATGGTAGGCACCAGTTACTTCTAAGGGCAGACCAAATACTTGAAACTCGCAAAGGATTTTCACTCCCCTCCGACTCCGCCTCTGCACACCCAGGATCAGTATATCTTGGTAATCCTCAACATTATTATTTACGCTATTCTTTTAGTTACAGAAATAAAATCCGCTTTGGTATTACAATGGATAAGGATGCCGGTGAAGTAATGTTTAAAGGACAGTTAAACGACAGCGTGAAGGAGTTGATAAGTAATAAATTGGGCAATGGTTATGATTTTTTATCAGCTTTTGCTTACGCAGAAGATTTAAGTGTGATTAAAAAAGTTGTGGTTGGAGATTACCACCTTGAGTTTGGTCAGGGACTTACGCTATGGAGTGGACTATCATTCGGTAAGTCAGCAGATGGTGTTCTAATGAAAAAATTCGGAAGGGGAATACGTCCGAATACTTCGGCCAATGAAAACAGATTTTTCAGAGGCGTGGCAACAACAATTAACTGGAATGGCTTTTCCATTACTCCATTTTATTCATCAAATAATGTTGATGGTAATATTATTCCTTTGATCTACAATGAACAGGAGGGTGTGAGTAGCATTATTGAAACCGGTATGCATCGCACAATTAACGAATTACTTGACAAAAACACAATTAACATTACAGCCTTTGGAGGACATATAGGATATCAACACAAAATGTTTGCAACAGGAATAACAATATATAACACAGAGTTAAACAAGCCTTTGGTACTCTCAGATGAGATATATAAACAATTTAATTTCCAAGGTAATGAAGTTGCAAATTTTGGAGTAGATATGGCTTTAAATATCAAGAATATCAATTTTTTTGGAGAGTTCTCTGGTTCGTCGAATGGGGGTCTTGCTGGAATTACTGGAATCAACACCTTTCTTGATGAACGTTTTTTCTTAACAATAGTTTATCATAATTATGGAAAAAATTATCAAAATATTTATTCCAACCCTTTTGCTGAAAGCAGTGCAATTGCTAACGAAACTGGGGTTTATTTTGGATTTAAAGCGTTAGTACACAAATTCTTTTCCATTTCGGGCTATATTGATCACTATCAATTTCCATGGTTAAAATACCAAGTTAGTTCCCCATCAACCGGTCGTGATTATCTTGCACAAATAAATTTTAGTCCTCAAAAAGATATCAATGCATATTTAAGATACCGTACAAAAAGCAAGCAGGAAAACTATAAAAAAGATTACCAATATATACCTTTAATAAGTGATATTAAACGACATGAATTGAGGTTCTTTATTTCATACAATGCCTACAAAAACATCATTCTGAAAAACAGGATTGATATGGTTGTTTACAAGAATAGTTTTAATGCTCCTGAAAAAGGATGGTTAATCTATCAGGATGTCTTATACCGGTCTGTTAATTTTCCTCTTGAAGCAACATTTAGATATGCACTTTTTGCTACCGATAGTTACAATAGCCGTATATATACATACGAAAATGATGTATTATATGCTTTTAGTGTCCCATCATATTTTGGTAACGGACAAAGATGGTACCTAATGCTAAAATGGAAAATAATACCACAGCTTTCAATGTGGTTAAGATTTGCCAGAACTACTTACTTCAATAAAAATACAGTTGGCACTGGTAACGATCTTATTGATGGAAATTCGAAAAGTGAAGTAAAGATTGAACTCAAAATTACTTTATAGGTACGATCTTCGCTTTAAATTAATTGACACACAGTTTAAAAATAATTATTTATTCGTTAATAATAATTAGGCAGCCCTAATTTCTTAACTTTTTTTAATGGCGGGTTAAAGCCATCTTTTACACATTGATGGCAACTATCCTGTTCTTCAGTAAAATAATAATTACACCTAGGACACTTGTAGTGATATAAATTATTAAATGATTTCATTTTCGAATTGATTAATAAAGCTGTACCTACTATAGGTGTTAAGAAAAAACTTATTAGAAAAAGTTTTATAAAGCTTAATTGAGAATTTGTTGTTTTACTTGCAATAATAATTGATAAAGTAAGGTAGGATAAAAAAATTACTAATACAGTAATAACAACCATTATAATATGATAGTAACTCATAATAAATCTATTGTAGGAAACAAAGATATATCAATAACAAAAATATCAGAGTAATAATTTACTGAATTGTAGGTTTAAAAAGCTGATTTTTATTTCAGAAAGTTTGAGTTTAAAAAGTAGAATCTGACAACAATAATAGAATCAGTTAGAGCTTTATTAATGTAACTTCTTCCTTTTCAACAAATAAGGAAGTAATATTCCCTCGAAACCATTATTTATATCAGCTTCAACATAATCTATACCGTATCGGCCGCAACGCATCTCTAATTCATGTTTAGCCGTTTTTGCAGCCTCTTGATATTTTTCTCGTATTTCAACAGGATTAACTCTCAATAATTCGCCACTTTCCATGTCAATGAATTTGTATGGCCTATCCTCTAGTTCGAGCTCCTCCTCCACCTTTTTATCAATAACATGAAACAAAATGACTTCATGCTTATAATGTTTTAGATGTTGTAAAGACGAAAACATTTCTTCCTGTCTGTTAATGTCATCAAACATATCACTGAAAATAATTACCAACGACCGCCTATGAATCATCTCTGCAATATCGTGCAACGAATCTGTAACATTAGTATAATTATCTGTTCCTAAGCTCTTTAAATCCAGTAGTTTTTCAAGTTCAGTATATAAGTATTTTTGGTGTATAGTACTTGATCGTGCTTGCGAGTGTAGCTCAACTTTATCGGTAAATAAACTCAAACCAGTAACATCTCGTTGCTTTTTCATTAGAGCCATAAGTGCTGCTGCTGCATAAACAGAAAAAACAATCTTATTTGGTTTATCGATTGTAGGAGCATCCATTTTTGGGAAATACATTGAAGATGATCTGTCAATAATAATACGGCATCTTAGGTTTGTTTCTTCCTCAAATCTTTTTACAAACATTTTGTCTGATCGTCCGAAAAGTTTCCAATCGATATGGCGAGTTGATTCACCGGCATTGTATTGTCTGTGTTCAGCAAATTCTACAGAAAACCCGTGGAATGGACTTTTATGCAATCCGATTATAAAACCTTCAACAACTTGATTGGCCATAAGTTCGAGCGAACTTAATGGATGTATCCTGTTATGATCGATAGAATAACTCATTAATTTACCAGAAGAAAAGAATTACTATGGCTGAAAGGTTTAATAAATAAATTTTATTAACAATCAACTTAACAACTAAACTAATGTTTCTAATTTGTTTACAATTACCTGCTTAGGAACAGCTCCTACTTGTTTATCAACTACTTCTCCATTTTTGAAAAACAGTAATGTTGGGATATTTCGAATTCCGTATGTTTTAGCTGTTTCGGGGTTATGATCAACGTCGAGTTTACCAACTAAAGCCTTATTCTCAAATTCATTTCCTATTTCCTCAACAATAGGTCCAACAATTCGACATGGACCACACCAAACCGCCCAAAAGTCTACTATTACAGGTTTATCTGATTTTATTACAAGTTCCTCAAAATTAGCGTCTGTGAATTCTAATGCCATAATTTTAGATATTATTTTTTTGATCGTCAAAAGTAATTAAGAAAAATAACCTACCAACCATTTTCCCAAAAAAAATCAAACTATTGTGTATTCCAAACTACCCTCCTCAGAAAGTGCCTTAAGGAACAACCTTGCGTTAACTTTTGCGCTTAATGATTTTAACAGAATATTCATATTAACTTCTGGATCGGATAACTCCACTTGAAGGGGTGTATCCCCTTGATAAAGCTTTGTTAATTCTGTCATCTTATTTGTAAAATCTCCATTAATACTAACTGCTGGAACATAAAGTTTTATAGCTTTTGCAAGGGTAGCTATTGTTTCTGAAAGTAAATAAATATCAGTTATTTTAATTTGCAAACTACCTTGCTGATAACGCTTTTCGTCTACGCGTGCTTTAATAAAGATATTATTACCAGGCTCAAGCATGTGCTTTTTCTTAAGATAATTTTCAGAAAATAGTACGAGGTTTATACTACCCGAAAAATCTTCTAAAGTAAATGCTCCATAAGGGTCACCATTTTTTGATATTTTCTGAGATGAATCGATTACCATACCACCAAATGAAACTTGCTGATTGTTGAACTTTTCTAAATTGTTCCTTAGCTCTTCAATTCTAATTTTGCAATATCTTCTCATGGTTTCTACATAATCATCAAGTGGGTGACCTGAAATATAAAATCCTGTCACCTCCTTTTCAAATTGTAATTGAAGAGCAAGACTCCATTGTTCACATTCTGGCATTTCAGGATCACGAACTTCAAAAGTATCAGTATCACCGAAGAGTGAAACCTGTAATGATTGTTGTTGTTCCTGATAAGATGCACCATGTTTAATTATTTTTTCGATAAATATAACAGAATTGTCACCTTCCGTAAAAAAATACTGAGCCCGATGAGTATTTGCAAAACTATCAAACGCGCCAGCTTTAGCAAGGGCTTCCAAGCTTCTCTTGTTTACTGATTTCAAGCTTACTCTTTTTACAAAGTTGAATATATTTGAAAAGAAATTATTTTTTTCTCTTTCAGTGATAATCTGGCTAACGGCAGCTTCACCTACACCTTTTATAGCAGCCAATCCAAAACGGATTATACCATCATTTGTAACAGTAAAACTTGCCGAACTTTCATTTATATCTGGTCCTAGAACAGATATGCCCATCCTTTTTGTTTCAGAGATAAGATGAGTTATTTTTTTAATATCATGAAGGTTTCGGCCAAGGTTAGCAGCCATAAACTCAGCAGGGTAATGTGCTTTAAGATAGGCAGTTTGATAAGCTAAATATGCATAACATGTTGCATGTGATTTGTTGAATGCATAACCTGCAAAAGCAATCCAATCCTTCCATACCTTTTCAATTTTGTACTGGGGAAGGTTATTAGCTTCACATCCCTCGAAGAATTTTAGCTTCATGTTCTCCATTTGAACCTTATTCTTTTTACCCATCGCTTTGCGCAGTGAATCAGATTCTCCACGGGTGAAACCTGCAAGCTTTCTTGATAACAACATCACTTGCTCCTGGTATACAGTGATACCATATGTTTCTTCAAGATCATCCTTCATTTCTGGGAAATCGTATGCAATTTTTTCATTTCCATGCTTACGGGCAATAAAATTGGGGATATATTCCATTGGGCCTGGACGGTATAATGCAACCATCGCTATAAGATCTTCAAACCTTGAAGGTTTTAGTTCTTTTAAATGCTTTCGCATTCCATCTGACTCAAATTGGAATAATGCAACAGTATCTCCTTTACTGAAAAGTTTGTAAGTAAGTTCGTCCTCAAAAGAAATATTAGCAATATCAACTGTTTCTCCTTTTGATTTTTTAATATTCTCAACAGTATCCTTAATTATTGATAGCGTTTTTAGGCCTAAAAAGTCCATTTTAAGCAACCCCACTGATTCTATATACTTACCGTCTATTTGAGTAGCATAAGTTAATACTGAGTCTTTTACGGATGTTACAGGTATATATTTGTTAAGGTCTTCCTTACTGATGATTATTCCACAGGCATGTGTGCCTGTATTTCTTATCGAACCTTCAAGAGTAATAGCATTTTTTATAACTGAAGATATTTCTGGTTTACCTTTTTCAAGCTCATCTTTTAATTCGGGGATATCCTTAATCGCTTTAGTAAGTGAAATACCGGGAACTTCTGGCACTAGTTTAGCGAGCCTGTCAGCCTCTGACAATGGCAAACGTTGCACTCTGGCCACATCTCGAATAGCCATTTTTGCCGCCATTGTACCAAAAGTGATAAGATGTGCTACCCTATTAACACCATATTTATCCCTAACCCATTCAAGTATTTTATCTCTACCGTCATCATCAAAATCTATGTCAATGTCAGGCAAAGAAATTCTATCAGGGTTTAAGAATCTTTCAAAAAGCAGGTTGTATTCAAGTGGATCGATATCAGTTATTCGTAAAGAATATGAGACAACTGACCCTGCAGCGCTTCCTCTACCCGGGCCAATAATTACTCCCATATCGCGGGCAGCTACTAAAAAATCCCAAACAATTAAAAAATAGTCGGGGAAACCCATCTTTTTTATTGTTTCGAGTTCAAAATCAATTCGTTCGCGGATATCATTAGTGATTTCCGGATATCGTTCCTCAGCTCCAATGAAAGTAATGTGTTTCAGATATTCATCAGCATCACTAAATTTATCAGGGATGATAAACTCCGGCATTATAGCTTCTTTATTAAGGTCATACACCTCAATTTTATCTGCAACTTCCTTCGTATTTTCCAGTGCTTGTGGAATATCGCTAAAGAGTTCATGCATTTCTGCCTGGGTTTTGAACCATTCCTGCTTAGTATATCGCCAACGATTTGGGTCATCCAAATCCTTTGCTGTACCTATGCAAATTAGTCTATCATGAGCTCCTGCATCTTCTGCGTTAACAAAATGTGAATCATTTGTTGCTACAACCTTTACACCAAGTTTCTCTCCAAACTTTAATAGGGCTTTGTTAACATAAACCTGATCATCAAATACTTTTTTATCCATTTCCGGATCACCTGTTGGATGACGCTGTAGCTCCAAATAGAGATCATCACCAAAAATATCCTTATACTCCTGTAAAGCTTCTTCTGCCTTTAACTCACCGTCGTTTACAATCTTTTGTGATATCTCACCGCCAAGACAGGCCGTTAATGCAATAATTCCTTCTGAATATTGCTTCAGTAGATCCTTATCAACACGCGGTTTATAATAAAAGCCATCAATTGAAGCAATTGAAACCAACTTTATTAAATTATGATAACCCGCTAAATTCTTTGCAAGTAATACAAGGTGCCATCCTGAACCGTCAGTCTTATTTTCTTTTTTACTGATACCTCTGCGTGCAACATACATCTCACATCCTATAATTGGCTTTATATCAACTCTTAATGCAGCATCATAAAACTTTTTTGCTCCATACATATACCCATGATCGGTAATGGCGACTGCTTCCATTCCATCATCTTTCGCCTTACTTAGCATCTCATCGATATCTGACAAACCATCGAGTACAGAAAATTGAGTGTGAACGTGTAAGTGTGTAAAAACACTCTTAGGAGTATCGGATGCTACAACTTCGTCCTTAGGGTTTTCCGACTCAGATATCTCATCTTCTTTCTTTTCATCTTCATGAAATGAGCTTACTTCAATACTTCCAGATTGAATAATATCGGGATTATTGTTGATAAACTCATCTACGCCTGAAGTGTCTATTTTTAACATGTTAGCATCGACTATACCTATCCTGATAAGTTCAAAAAAACAACGGGCAGTGGCCTGAACATCAGCTATTGCATTATGAGCTGCTACAAAGTTTTCGTTAAATAGTTTTAAATAAAGCTCTTCTAATGTTGGCCATTTAAAATTACCTCCTCTTCCACCAGGTAATGCACAGTGATTAGTACTAACGTTTTTTGTATCTAGCGCATTCTTCTCAAATAAAGTAGTGTCAATTTTAGCCCTAAGCATCTCAGACCCAACGATACTATTATCAAATTCAATATTATGGCCAGCAATTGTATTAGCTATTTTAAGAGCTTTATTGAATTCTTTAAGTACAAATTCGATCGGTTTTCCCTCTTTAGTGGCTCTTTCCGTTGATATTCCATGAATTTTTTCAGATCCTCGGGGTATAATAAAACCATCCGGTACTACCAAATAACTTTGAACATCAACAAGTTCACCTTTATTATTATGGATTTGCCATGCTAATTGAATTAATCGTGGCCAATTATCAAAATCGTCAAGAGGAGCTTTCCAGTTTTGTGGTAAACCAGTAGTTTCTGTGTCAAAAATCAGGAACATATTTGCAATAAATTTTTTAGAATAATAATAGTTGTTTTCTTTTAAACCCACGCTTATTTTTACCAATATATATTAGCCATTACCAATGAAAAACTTTAAATTAATCAGCAAGAACGCTTGATTTTGTTATAAACCTGGTAATGTGCTCATTAGAAATTACGCATGAGTATTGCAAAGTTATTAAAATGATAATGGCATTATTATAGTGTTAATAACTTTGGATATTTTCTATTAATAATCTCAAAAGTTCTAGCACCAAGTTACTTAATTACGAATGCCAATACATGTATCAGAGTGGTCATGATTAGCCTTTTTAAAAGCTAAACAGAATCCAAAAGGAGAATAGGCTAAATTCCATTACAATTTTAGATGGAATTCATGTATTATTTTTACTTTTGCCCCGAAAATTAAAACTAACTATGATGTCTGGAAATATAACTTTTACAATGATTAAACCCAAAGCTGTTGCTGATGGCAACATGGGAAATATTATAACTAAAATTATTGAAGGTGGGTTTGGAATTAAAGCCTTAAAATACACTAGGTTAACTAAAGAACAAGCTATGAAATTTTATGCAGTTCATAGTGAACGTCCTTTCTATAGCGATTTGGTTAAATTTATGACCTCCGGTCCTATTATAGCCGCAATACTTGAAAAGGAAAACGCTGTTGAAGCCTACCGTAAATATATTGGAGCAACTAATCCTGCAGAAGCTGAACCAGGAACAATACGTGCTTTGTATGCTACTTCAATTGAGGCAAACGCAGTACATGGTTCTGATAGTGATGAAAATGCTGTAATAGAAGGTAATTTCTTCTTTTCAGAATTTGAGAGATATTAGGTTATCGTTTTGCAATCACCAACATTTGTTTGAAAAACCATTTATGTTGTACTTTTCACATATTCTTTAAAAGTACCGTTATTAAAGAAAATTATCACCCTTTCAACCATGCCTGAACTTGTGTTTAGTTCAAAATTTTCCATATTCTGAGTACTTAATTCAGGTTCCTTTGACTTACTAGAATACTCGGTCTGTGATTTTGATTCTATATTAATCAGATGTCTAGTTTCGTCACTTTCGTTAAATGTGCTATCATTATCTGACTTATGAACTGATTCATCTTGCTTAGTTAATAACATATCACCATCTCCAAATATTAGCCATTCAAGATTTACTTCAGAGAATCTTTGCTTAATTTTCATCACAAAATCAAGGCTTGGTTTATTCCGTCCTGACAGCACATGTGATAATGATGACCTCTGAAACTTGATTTCATCAGCGAATTTAGAAGGATTCATTTGCTCCGAAGCTATTAATTTACGAATTCGATCTATCATAATTTTTTGTTTACAAATATAACAATAGTTTACTGTAATTTACATATGTTATCTGAAACATAATAATTATCAAAATTACATTTGTGAAATATGAACATATATAAAGTCCATTATAGATATAGTAATCTTTATACTTGTTTATCAATCTATTATATTCCCTATACTTTAATAACTACAGAATACTCAATAATAGTAATATGTTAAAGTATCTTACTGTTAACAACATCTATATATCTGGTTATACGTCTATTAAAGTCTATAATGCAAATTATTAATTTAACCTGTATTATAATTTGTCCTAGTAACATAATTTAATCTTTCTCTATTTTACATAACGCTGATAACTGTCTGTTTATCTATTATATATAACTTAAGCCTAATATTTACAATTTACATTTGTGTATTGTTCACATATGTACATTTAATATATCATATATAAAATTACAGTTTCTTTTTAGCCCAATTACTCTTAATTATTCGCACAAATTGGTATTTGTCCTTAATAGTTTTCGTTCTTTATAATCATTACAAATAATAATATTATTTTTGCAGATTCATGGATATAGCCTCTACCCTATTTTCCATACATGAAAATATTTTAGTAATGGAATGTTATAATAAATAGATAATGGCAAAATTTGAGATTATTATGCCCAAACTTGGTGAAAGCATAATAGAAGCTACAATTACCAAATGGGTTAAAAATGTTGGTGATCAACTTGAGGAGGACGATTCAATTGTTGAAATTGCCACAGATAAGGTTGATTCGGAGATCCCTAGTCCCGTTGAAGGACAACTTTCTGAACTTTTATTTAAGGAAGGAGACGTGGTTGCTGTGGGTACCGTAATAGCAATTGTAGACATCGATGGTGATGAAGCAGAATCAGAAATTACTTCAACGAAAGACTCTGATAAAGACGTAATTACGAAAGTTAATTACAAGAATAATGTCAATAGTAAAGATGAGAAAAAAATTGATAAGAAATCAATTAAAAGTGATTATTCAAATTCATCAAGATTTTACTCACCCCTTGTAAAAAGTATTGCTGCTGCTGAAAAAATTGACATTAGTGAACTCGATAATATTAAAGGGAGTGGTAAAGAAGGCAGAGTAACAAAAAAAGATGTTCAAGAATATCTCAATAGTAAAGGAAGTAGTAGTCGATCTGATTCTACTACTGTAGGAAAAGGTCCTTCTACGCCAATATCATCAATGGTTGGCGACAAAGTTGTTGAAATGGATCGTATGAGAAGATTAATTGCCGATCATATGGTTATGTCGAAGCAGGTTTCACCTCATGTTACATCATTTATAGATGTTGATGTTACGAACATTGTAGAATGGAGAAATAAAGTTAAAGATAGCTTTCAAAAGAGAGAAGGCGAAAAAATTACATTCACTCCTATATTTCTCAGTGCATCATCTCAGGCATTGAGGGATTATCCACAAATTAATGTTTCACTTGACGGATATAATATCGTATATCGCAAGGAAATTAATGTAGGAATGGCTACAGCTCTTCCAAACGGTAATTTAATAGTACCTGTTGTAAAGAATGCCGATCAGAAAAGTTTGTTGGGAATTGTAAAATCTGTCAATGATCTGGCCAGTAGAGCTAGGGCTAATAAACTTCAACCTGATGAAATTCAGGGAGGTACATTCACTATTACTAATTTTGGATCTTTTGATAGCCTCACAGGAACACCTATAATTAATCAACCTCAGGTTGCCATTCTGGGAATAGGTGCAATCAGGAAACAACCAGCGGTTATTGAAACAAATAAAGGTGATTTTATTGGAATTAAGCACATTATGATATTATCTCTTGCATATGACCATCGAATTGTAGATGGGGCGCTTGCAGGGATGTACCTTAAGAGATTGAAAGAACTTCTAGAAAACTTTAGCCTAGACACAATTATTTAGTATGAAACTTAACCTTAAAAAACCTATTGCTTTTTTTGATATAGAAGCAACAGGGCTTAATGTTACAAAGGATCGTATTGTTGAAATAAGTATTCTCAAACTAAATACCAATAGTACCAGAGAGATACGCACCTGGCTTCTAAACCCTGAATATCCAATATGTAAAGAAGCCTCAATGATTCATGGCTATTCAAATGATGACTTGACTGATAAACCAACTTTTAAACAGGTAGCCAAAGATATAAGTAGATTTCTTACAAGCTGTGATCTAGCAGGTTACAATGCTTTAAAATTTGATATCCCTATGCTGGTAGAAGAATTTTTAAGAGCAAATGTTGATTTTGAGATAAAAAAAAGACGACTTGTTGATGTGCAAAATATTTTTATGAAAATGGAACAACGATCATTGAATGCCGCTTATCGATTCTATCTGGGCAAAGAACTAAAAAATGCTCACAATGCTGAGGCTGATACATTAGCAACGTTTGAAATACTGGAAGCTCAGCTAGATAGATATGCTGATGTTGAATATAAAGATAAGGAAGGTAATACATCTATTCCGGTTATTAATGATATTCAGTCTCTTAACGACTTTTCGAGCCATCATAAGAATGCTGATTTAATGGGACAGATAATTTTCAATAAAGAAGGCAAGGAAACTATTAACTTTGGAAAATATAAGGGAAAAACGGTTGAAGAAATATTTTCAAAGGATCCCTCCTATTATTCTTGGATAATGAAAGCTGATTTTCCTCAATACACTAAAAACTTAATGACTAAGATTAAGCTTAATTTGAAATAACTATGAAGATAATATGTATTGGGCGTAATTATGTTGATCATGCAAAGGAACTTGATAATCCCGTTCCAAAAAAACCAATCTTTTTCTTGAAACCAGACACAGCTCTGGTTAAAAACAATGAACCATTTTATTATCCTGAGCATTCCAGTGATGTGCAATATGAAGTGGAAATTGTATTGAA
>NYYH01000022.1 GCA_002686705.1 Bacteroidota bacterium | reverse complement strand
CAGGAAAAATAACGGCGGCCAGGCCTCCTGATAGAGATATAGAGCAATTAGAATTTGGCTTCACTTAAAAAATGGGGTAACTTCAAGTTAGATTTAACTTGTTTGATTGGCAAAGATATCTAAAATTTGATTGAACGAATATTTGTACATAATCAACTCAGGTTGAATCTCTCGGGGTGTCTCCCCTTTTTGCCTCGATAATAATTCTCGATTTCCTTAAAATCTTTTTCAACATCACCGGTTGGATAGAATGGTGGCCCAATACCTGCTTCTTTTTTTTCGTAATCCAGGAATGAGAGAAGTATTGGAACCTTTGCCTGTACAGCAATGTGATAAAATCCCATCTTCCAACGATCATTATACTTTCTCGTACCTTCAGGAGCAATAGTAAGGAACATCTCGTCATGCTCATCGAACATATTAACAATTTGTGTAATCTTACTTGTAGCTTTGCTTCTATCAATGGGCATTCCTCCAACCTTCTTTAATAATCCCCCTAAAGGTCCTTTGAAAGCTTCTTTCTTTATTAAAACTTTCATAGGTAATTTATTGATCCAGCAATAAAACCTGCCGATATAAAAGTCCAATGCACTGGTATGAGGTGCAACAATAAAAACAGCTTTTTTTATTTCTTCAGGAACAGACCCCACTGCTTTCCAGCCAATTATGGAATAAATAAGTTTTGAGAGAGTTCTCATAAATTTTAAACTTTTATAATTGTACGGCGATTTTAATATAAATTCCTACTCCATTAGTAGTAAATCCACCTTATTAATTAGTTTCTGAAGGTTTACTGGTTTCTCGAATACAGCTTTAGCTCCAAGTTTTAATGCGTTGTCTAAATAATCTATAGCGTTTCCCATTCCTCCGCCTGAAACAGCTATAATCTTTACATCATTATCTATTGCTTTTAATTGGAGCATAGTTGCAATACCTTCCTGTTCAGGCATTATATGTCTAAGATAACAATCTCAGGATTGTGTTCTAAAAACTTTTGTTGTCCAACAATACCATTTTCAGCAACAACAGCTTCATGACCACCATTTTCAAGTGCTCGTTTAAAAACGTCACGAATATTTTGTTCATCGTCAACCACTAAGATTTTAGCCATCTCTCGCCTATTAATTTAATATTGACCTAAATAAACTTTTTCGCACGATAAAAGTAGAAAATTAATTCAGATCATAATTGGAAAATATAATTTTCGTTTATTTTAAAAATGGAGAATCCACCTGCTATAAAAGATGTACTAAGATTTATGCTTTAAGGGAAGATAAACTTCAAATGTGGTTCCCTTGTTTTTCTCACTAATTACATTAAAAAGACCATTATGTTGTGAGATAATTCCAAAAGCTGTTGACAATCCCAAACCTGTGCCTTTATATATGTCCTTGGTGGTAAAATATGGTTCAAAAACTCTGCTTTTTGTATCCGGATCCATGCCATGTCCAGTATCCACAATTCTTATCAGAATATATTTTCCAACTTTGGCCCAAGCATTATTCAAACAAAAAACCTCATCTATTAATACACATTGTGTGCTTGCTTCAATTAGGCCGCCATTTGGTATTGCATCCTTTGCATTTAAAAAGATATTCATAATTACCTGATCTATTTGGCCTCCATCAGCAACAATGGTTGGTAGGTTTTCCTGTGGCGTAAATTTGACTTCTATATTGTTATTAGTTGTGCGATTTGTAATATCAACAATAGGTTTCATGATATCGTTTATATCAATATCATTTTTTGTCATAAATTGTTCTTTACCAACAGCTAGAAGGCTCTTTGTCAGTTTTGTTGCCCGTATAATATGCTGGTTTATTTGTTCAATATCTTTATACCTTTGTTCGGTTTCCTTTAGTCCTTCTTTTGCAAAGTCGATGTAACCAACAACTACCTGTAATATGTTATTAAAGTTGTGTGCAATTCCACTTGCCATAAGTCCAATTGCTTCCATTTTTTGGGAATGAAGTAATTGTGCTTCCCGTTCTTTCAGAGCATTCTCAATTTCAATTACTTTACTTATGTCAATTGTAACACCTAAAGCATGCACAAGATTCCCATCTTTATCAAACACCGGATAGGCAGTATGAAGTGCAGGGAATTTTTTTCCAGATTTTCTTATCATTACAGTTTGTCCTTTGAACCCTTCTTCACCCTTTTTCATCTTATTAAGATAATTTGAAAAGTTTTCAATAGTCTCAACAGTATGTAATATTTTTACTGGTTTGCCAATAATTTCATTTTTCTTATATCCAAAAATGTTTTCAGCACCATGACTAAATTCCAAGATAATAGAATCTTCACCAACAACGGTACTTAAAATAAACGAGACATTATCGGCAGCTTTGAAAATTGCACTTAAACTGGCTTCTCTTGCTTTAATTTCATTTTGCACCTTTAGGTTTTCTTCTTTTAGCTTTGCAATCTCTAACGCTGATTTTGTCGCAATACCTAGCCGAGTGAGGTTGTTTTTAAGAATATAATCAGATGCTCCCAATTTCATACATTCAACAGCTGTTACCTCATTTATTGATGCTGAAACGATAATAATTGGTATACCTTGGTGCTTATTAATTATTTCTTTAATAACTTCAATGCCATTGAAATCAGGAATCAAAAAGTCGGAGAAAACAATGTGTGGATTGAAGTTGTTTAGACCAACTAAAAATTCTTGTTTATTGTTAACAAGTAGTTGTTCAAACTGAAAACCGAAATCACGTAACTCATCAATTATTAATTGTGCATCGATTGAATTGTCTTCCAGGAAAAGGAATCGTAATTTCGACATAATTTACTTGGTTTTGGATATTACTAATTAATAAAAGTAAAATTAAATTTGGAGATTAATATTTTCACACAACGTTTAATCTATTAATTTGCCTTCTTTATAATATAGAGTTTCTTCAAGTTTTCCATCAATGTTAAACAATTTTTCGGTGCCATGTTTTAGATTATTGACATAATTGATTTCCCGCATTATATTCCCATTTGGATACCATGCTTTTTGAATTCCTGTGCCCTTAACATAGTTGCCAGTGCCAATTATATCACCAACTAGGTTGTAATAAAGCCAGCGACCATTATAATTACCACGTTCGTAATGTCCATTAATTTTCATCTGACCTGATGAATACCACTGAATGAACTTACCATCTAATGTGTCATTAACATAATTTTCTTCCGATAGCAAATGTCCATTTTCATCAAACATAAGTGCCTGACCTTCAAGCCTGCCATTTTTGTAAAATGATTTAGATTCATAGTTTCCGTTTTGGTACCACCGTAAAAGAGAACCAACTATTACATTGTTGGTGTAATATACCTCTTGCTCTTTATTACCATTCTCATAATACCAGGTTGCTAGGCCGTTTAGTTTGTTATCCTTGTATTGCAGCTCCGACTGAAGATTCCCATTCTCCCAATATTTTTCACGGTTGTCCTTACATCCAATATATAATATTGATAAAAAAAGTAGTAGTAAAAATATTTTGATTGAATTAATCATATGTCAAAACTTCTTTCTCAGGAAGTATGATGTTATCAGGTATTTTTATTTTGGTCATATGCTTGAGTTGTAATAGATTCCAGTACTTGTTTTCAAAATTATCCGTGTTAGCAACTCTTTTAAACGAATACGTCGACTGCAATAGTTTCATTGGAAACTGATCGAGGCAATCACTAAAATCATCACCTAAGTAAAAAAGTGAGCTTAAGAAGTAGTAAGTGACATCAAAACCAGAAAATGCATAATAGTCGGGTTCACTACTAAAATTATTTCTAAAAGTGTCGATGAAGTCCTGTGTGCTTTCAGATTGATAGTTAATGTAATTAGATGCGAAATACGATAAATTGAGATTATTCATTTCGACATTGCTAAGATTGTTTATTCTTTCCCATGTTGGAACTCCAAGTAGTTGAATATCAAAAGTATCTCTGCATTCGTTTAGTCTATTAATTACATCCAGAATAAATGACTTTTTAGTACCATATAATAATACAAGATTGTTGCGTAGGGGTGAAGCATTTTCAAGGAATGGGTGCAGACTGTCAGTAGCATAATTAATTCTAATCAGGTAGTTATTGATAACAGTGCTATCCGATGGTATGCTTTCAAGAATTGAAGGATAAATCTCTGTATTCTCTATAATGAAGGGGGGTGGGGTATTTA
This sequence comes from Bacteroidota bacterium, assembly GCA_002686705.1. Next base: position 51,475 of record NYYH01000022.1, on the reverse strand, counting down.
CATCCTCATAAAGTGTATCGCGCTGTGCAACAGCAAAAGCTAAGTCAAGTAGTTCTTCGTTACTAAATTTAATCTGAGGTTCAAGTTCCGATATTATTCCATTGTTTATTTCAATAACCTTATCAGCGTCTTTATAGGATGTTTGAGAAATCAGGAAAACCTTACTATAATTTGCAAAAATATTGACATATGTTTTTATCATCACTACTTGAGACAGAATTTCTGGTTTAACTTTAATTACTGTTTTATAATCGTTTATTACAGCTTCACGATATGAAAGAGGATTAACTATAGGTATGTTGAAATTACCAGCAAACAAAGCAACCTGATTAAAGCTATTGCTATAAAACGGTCCAATTATGAGATCCATATTACGTAATTCACGTTGCCGTAAAACTTCTGTCGTTTTAGTTAGATTTCTGCCAACATCATAAACATACATTTCAACTTTCATCCCTTGTTTTGTCAATGAATCCAGAGCCAGTAGAGCCCCTTCGTAAAATTGAATAAATCTGAAAGGAGAAAAAAAAGGTTGATGTGACAACAGGAATTCTTCTTTATTCAGACTGTCAGCCTCTTCTAAAAACATAGGTATCATTAAAGCTATTTTAAAAATCCTGTTGCCATCAGGTGTGAAGTTACAATGGCTGCTTCTATTTTCAGTAATATGCTTGTATCTGTCAGACTGCTCATGCGAACGTGAAACTTTATCATTTACAAGTGGTAAGGTCATAATTATTGCATGATTTCCCACAGGAATTTTAATATCCTGGCCACTATAAACACGCTTTCCAACTTCAGGGTTATACTCTTTTATTTGGTAAACCGGAATTCGATAGAGCTTTGCAATTTTACTTACTTTGGTTTTGTTTTCCACTCTGTGGATTATATACGGAGTGCTTATTTTTTTTTTTGGAACAAGAATTATTTGTCTGATACTTATTGTAGTTGTAAGCCCATTATTAGCCTGCATCAGCTCAGAAACTGTAACTCCATATTCCCTTCCAATACTATAAAGAGTTTCTTTTTTCTTCACCTTATGTTTTATTGTTTCATATTGAGGACTTGTAGCTGCTGGAATAGAAATGTTTGTATCAGTAGTTGGTTCAATTATTTTGGGTTCGTTGTTGTTGAGAGGTTGTTCTTTGATTGTCTTTTGTAATTTTGTTTTATCAGGAACACGTAAACGATCTCCCTTTGTAACATTGTTCCCTAACCCCGGATTTGCAGCTTTAAGAATATCTACCGGAATATCATATTTGTTTGCAATAGTTTTTGTCGTTTCTCCAAGAATTACAACATGCCGATAATCCGGAATCACAGCTATATCAGGATTGAAACTAACTGTTTCTGATATATCTGCCGGGATACGATTATTCGCAGAATTTGACTTTGATCTATTATCACTAGTATTAAGCTTACTTGCAGATGAATTATTTGATGCGGGATTATTGACTCGTTTGGAATAGGCAGAACCTGTATTTGAAGCTTTAACCGATCTTGTTGAGCTCCTTTTTTTTGCCTTTCCATCTAATATATCAAACGAGTCTTCAACAGGTATTTTAACATATTCTCCTTCCCGTAAAGGTGATGATAAATTAGGATTTGCTTTGAAAATATATCTTTCAGGAATTAAATAAATTGAGCTTAAGCGTGCAAACGTTTCATTCTTGGAAGCCACGTGATAAAAAAAGTCGAAATCTGCTGTAACCACATCGTTTTTAAGCTCAGTTTCTTTATTTACAGTAGGAATAAACAAGTTCTGATTAATCAGTAAACCCTTTTTTGCTACAGGATTCTCAAAATATATTTCATTAGGAGTAACATTGTATACCTTAGCAATGGAATAAACGGTTTGTCCTTTTCTTACAGTGTGTACATAGTATGATTTTCCATTTCGAGATTCAATTATTTCCGACTTAGGAATATACACTGACTGTGAACTTACTCTAAGTATCAAAATTGAAAGTATGGCAACTAAAACTATTTTTTTTATTTCCATTATAAATTTCGGGTATCCAGTCTCAAAGATAAAAAACTAAGTTATCCTATAACGCAAAACGAAAACATTTATGATTTATAATCCCGATTGTCTTCTTTACGCTTAATCCTAACCGATCATTAATCTGTAATAAATTCTAAATTATTCCCACTCAATAGTAGCAGGAGGTTTAGAGCTAATGTCGTAAACGACTCTGTTAACTCCTGAAACTTTATTAATTATTTCACTTGATACTTTCGACAAATAATCATAAGGAAGAGGTGACCAGTCGGCAGTCATACCGTCTGTTGATTCAACAGCCCTCAAAGCAACAACGTTTTCATAAGTTCTTTCATCACCCATAACGCCAACCGATTGTATAGGTAGCAGTATCGCTGCTGCCTGCCAAACTTTATCATACAAGCCAAAGTCTCTCATGTTTTGGATGTATATGTGATCAACCTCCTGTAGAATTTTAATCCTATTGTGCGTTACTTCACCTAATATTCTAATGCCTAATCCAGGGCCTGGAAATGGATGCCTTTCAATTATTATCGAAGGCATTTTTAAAGCACGTCCTATACGTCGAACCTCATCTTTAAAAAGGTTGTTTAGAGGTTCAACAACTTTTAGTTTCATAAAATCAGGTAAACCACCAACATTATGATGCGATTTAATTGTGGCGGATGGTCCTTTTACAGAAATAGATTCGATAACATCAGGATATATTGTTCCTTGTGCAAGCCATGTTACATTTTCTATAAGATGTGCTTCATGATCAAATACTTCTATAAATGCATTTCCAATTGCCTTTCTTTTTTTTTCGGGTTCAGAAATCCCAGATAATGCGCTAATAAATTTTTCGGTTGCATCTACTCCCTTAACATTAAGGCCCATATCTCTATACGAATGCAGAACATCTTTAAATTCATTCTTCCTTAACAGACCGTTGTCAACAAAAATGCAATAAAGATTATTTCCAATAGCTTTATTAAGTAGTACCGCAGCAACAGATGAGTCAACACCACCTGATAATCCAAGTACAACTTTGTCATTGCCAATTTTTTTTCTGAGAGAAATTATTGTCGATTCAATAAACGAATCTGGTGTCCAGCTTTGAGTACAATGGCATATGTCAACCAAAAAGTTTCTGAGTAATTGGGTTCCTTCTTTTGTGTGATATACTTCGGGATGAAACTGAATTCCGAAGGTTTGTTCATTATCAATTTTAAAACCTGCAACTTTAACATTTTCGGTACTAGCGGTGAGACCAAAATTTTCAGGAATCCCCAGAATAGTATCTCCATGAGACATCCAAACCTGAGTACCATCTGTCATGTCAGCCAGTAATCTACACGATCTATCTATGTAACATAGATTAGCCCTTCCGTATTCCCTGATTTTTGATGGAAGCACTTCACCTCCTTCTGATTGTGCAAATAATTGAGCACCATAGCAAACACCTAATAAAGGCATCTTACCTTTAATTTTAGATAAATCGGGAATTGGGGCTTCCTCATCACGTACCGAAAACGGACTTCCCGATAAAATCACACCTGCAACATCTAATAAAGATTCAGGAATTTTGTTATATGGATGTATCTCACAATAAACGTTTAACTCTCTAACTCTTCGTGCTATAAGCTGTGTATATTGAGAGCCAAAGTCTAAAATCAGGATGGTTTCTTTCATTTTGCAAAGGTAACTAAGATTTATAATTAGTATCTTTGAATACAATTTTAATTTAAACCATATCCAAACGACTCATGGCAAAAAGAAAATACAAAAGGCGAACCGGCAAAAAGAATAATACGCTACTAGTTTTTTTAATTATTATAATTGGTATTACGATTTTATCCTTTGTTATCAGCTATTTTGTAACTCAAACGGAATCCGGTGAAGAAAATATCGCAAATACAGAAGAAACTAAATCTAATGAAATAAGTAACTCCGATAAACTTACTTTGGAAGGAACATGGGCAAGTTATAACGATGGGGCGATGCTCACAATTAAAGGACAAAATTTCTCAATAGAGCAACCTTCGGTTGAAAGTCCATTTTTCGTAAAGGGTAAAATAGTAATCAAGGATAGTAAAGTCACTTTTGTTTACACAACTCAAGACTCAGAATGTGGAATTAGACCTGGGATTTATGAGTTTAAATTTAAGGGTAATGATGAGGTGACATTCAAGAAGGTTGATGATAAATGTGGGAATAGGAGTTCACAACTTGGCGCTACCTGGTTTAAGGTTTAATGTTGTATAGTTAGTTGTGACTGGTGGTTTGAAAAATGACTGTTAGCAAGATTTTAGCTAGTAAATCAAAATACAATTATATTCACTTTCATTATCAAGCATGTCGGTAATAACAAGCTTGAATTCATTTTTTCCTTTTTGTAGCATCTGATCAAAATTGTAAATAAGAAGTTCCTTTTTGGGATCATACTCCATTAATATCCAACTATCATTTATTGTGGCTTTGTAATTTAGAATACCTGTTTCTTCATCTTTAATTTCAATTTTAAGATTGTTTTGGCCTTTCAATTTTTTATTGTTATAGAAATTAACTTCTTTAATTATTGGAGGAGTGGTATCAATTAAAATTTTATAATATCCTAATACTCTTGATTTACCTCTTAGATATTCTCCATCTGATTTAGTATTGATGTAAAAAAATTCTTTGTTGTCGGGAGAAAAAGAAATGTACATATTGTCACGGAGTTCTGGAATTACTGAATCAGTTAATATGCTTATGGTAAAATATTTATGAACCGGTACAAACTGGTTGTGAAGTTTGTAAGTTGAAGAATATGAGTTGCTGTCTTTTTCCAATTTTGTGAAATCAAAATAGAAAGATCTGTAAAAACTATTTGCCGGGAAATTCACATTAATTCTGTCAGCCATAATGCTGTTTTTTTTTGTAAAATCAAAAAACGAACCTGTACTATTATTTTTATGACTAGAAGAATCGGTAATAAGAATAGTAGAACCAACAACATTAAATGTAAGTTTAGATACATTTTCATAAACATCCTTAACTTCAAATAACATTTTGTGGGTTAATGAATCATCGAAATCAATAATTCCATTATTTTGTATTGTCAAATAATTGTTAAGCATATTATTAGTATCAACTTCAGTTCTGATAATCCTTTTTTTCGTTCTGATAAAAAATGAATAATCTATAAGACTGTTAATGTAACGTGATGTGTTGAATGATAACTTGTTCATGTTAAGATGATAAACAAGGTTTGTGTCATGGTAAAGTTTTGTGCTGTAAACACCATTTTTATTTGGTGCGTCATTCATAAGATCGTAGGTGCCAATACCAAATGAAATTCTTCCGGCAAGAGTAATAAAAGGGTTTCCTTTAATTCGATGGTCAATACCCCAACCCTCTACATCGTAAAAAACGGTATCATTCAATCCATTAATAAATGAGTTATCATCAACAGGATATATAGCCAGTTTAATAATTTTAGGTCGGTAATAATCTTTTATTTTTATGCTTTCAAAAAGCAGAGGGTTGACAGGATATTGTGATAATTCTTCCCTTATTTCAAAATGCAAATGTGGACCATCCGAGCTGCCAGTGTTCCCAGAGTAAGCAATTATATCCCCTTTTTTAACATTAATTTCACCGTTTTCGGGGAATATTTGAATCGTAAAACTTTCCTTTAAATATTGTTCATTAACAACAAATTTTTGAATGCTATCATTAAAATTTTGGAGATGCGCATAAACTGACACATAACCATTTGGGTGTGTTATATATAGCGTCTTACCATATCCACCTGTAGATATTTTAATTCTACTTACCCAACCGTCATCGATTGCCCTTATTATTTTACCCTCAACTCCCTCAGTTTTAATATCTATTCCTGAGTGGAAGTGATCTGATCTCAATTCTCCAAATGTGCCAGAGAGATATAATGGTATATCAACAGGTAGACCAAAAGGAAGTTTATTTATCTTTTCTTTACTAACATGATTACTTTTCGAAGGCTCAGTTGATTGTGATAAACACAAGCTCGGATAAAGTATAATAAAAAAGGCAAATAGCCAGTATCTAAGTTTTTCAGCCATATTTAAATCGTTGGGTGCAAAAATAGTTTGTTTTTATTTACCTAGTGTTTTACCAGTTTATATTCAAGTGAAATTGATAATAAACAGACTAAATTGTATAATTTTGCGGAATAAATAATAACTTAAATCTACATATCATGAATCGTAGTTTCATTTACACAATAGTTCTTGTAATTTTATCTCTTTCGTTTTCATCATCATGTAAAAAAGATGATTCCGGCGATGGTACCGTACCTGTTATATTAGTATTAGGTTCAAATCCAACAAACTGGGCACTCGAATTACCTTATGTTGATGCCGGAGCTATTGCTTACGATATTACAATTGAAGGTGATACTATAGATATAACAAACAAAATAACTACTACTAATAATGTTAATGTTTCATCTGTCGGTGATTATGAAGTTAAATATAATGTTACTAATGAAAGTGGTGTTGCAGCCGAGGAAAAAATTAGAGTGGTAAAAGTGGTTGTAGGAAAGAAAAATTAGTATTCCGCATTTCATTATGATACAACCGTTCAACAAAGACTGTATTATATGAAGAATATTCTTTTTATAGTTAATCCCAATTCTGCAAAGGGAAACGAGGAACGAATTTCTCGAGCAATCGAAAGTAGAATTGATCATAATATTTTTAATGTATCGGTAACTTACACTCAATCGGCTGACCACGCAATTAATTTAAGTAAAAAAGCTGTCGCAGAGGGGATAGATATTATTGTAGCAGTTGGGGGAGATGGTACAGTAAACGAAGTTGCCTCACAATTGATAAAAACTTCTAATACATTGGGAATTGTACCGTTGGGATCTGGAAATGGACTTGCTCGACATTTAGGAATACCCCGAAATATTGAGAAGGCAATAGATCTAATAAATAAGCAGCAAACTTCAACTATCGACACAGGATCTGTTAATGGAAACATCTTTGTCAGTATTGCAGGAGTTGGTTTTGACGCTCTTGTGGCAGAGCGATTTGCTAGAGGAGTTCGCCGTGGCTTTTTAGGGTATTTTCAAATAATTGCAAATGAATATTTTAATTATAAACCACAAACTTATAAGTTAACGTTTGATAATGGAAAGGTGATTACTGAAAGAGCATTGTTTGTTGCTTTTGCTAATTCAAACCAGTTTGGTTATAATACCACAATTGCTCCAAATGCTAAATTAAGGGATGGATTACTGGATGTGTGTATCGTAAAGAAACCTCAAATCTATCGTATTCCATTAATTGCAAGCTTGTTACTCTTAAAACGAATTGATATTTCACCCTCTGCAACAATATTAAAGACAAAAAGTTTAAGTGTAGTTCGGGATCATAAAGGAGTTGTGAATATAGATGGTGAAGCAATAAATTTTGGGAAAGAACTGGAGATTAAGATAAACCCACTATCTTTGAAAATCATTATAAATCCATATGTCAGCAAAGTTTAGAAACACAAAATTTGTTTATTCAACAAATCCCGATTTTGATCAATGGGATGAACAGGATGACAAAGTAATTACCCTATCAGCTGAGAATCAAAAGCTTTATGTTACTTTAGATATGAAGCAAAGGAGGGGAAAAAAAGTAACATTGGTTACTGGGTATGTTGGTCGTAATGAAGATCTTAAGGAGCTGGGAAAAATCTTAAAATCTAAATGTGGTGTTGGAGGCTCTGTAAAAGATAATGAGATACTCATTCAAGGTGATTTCAAAGAGAAAGTGAAAGATCTTCTGGTAAACATGGGTTATAGTTGTAAAATCAAAGGTTAATTTAAATTTATTTTATGAAGAAAATTCTAATTATTGTAACAATAGTATGTTTTGTTCAATCAATAAAAAGTAACGCTCAGGAAATAACCGGGCAATTAAGCAAAGAAACAATTAAGGATATCATGGCAACATTTGAAAAAACACCATCAGATATTGCTTTGCTAAATGCAATCACACATAATGACATAAAGAAACTAGCTGAAACGCGTGATAACGAGGGGGTTATTAACCACTATTTTTCTAACAAGGTTACTGTCAATGGTATTACCAACCAGAAATCATCAGGAAGATGTTGGCTTTATACCGGGCAGAATACAATACGACCACTTGTTCAGGAAAAATATAATCTTGCAGATTTTGAGTTTTCACAGACATATAACTTTTTTTGGGATCAATTTGAGAAGGCTAACTTATTTCTTGAGATAGCAATCGCAACTGCAAATAAGCCACTTGATGACAGAGAGGTTTCGTGGTTGTTCCATAACCCAATTGGTGATGGCGGGCAATGGACCACTTTTGCAGACAATGTTATGAAATACGGACTAGTACCCTCATCTGCTATGCCTGACACGTATCAAAGTGAAAAAACATCAATGATGTCAAGATTACTTCGGCGAAAATTGAGAGAAAACGGACTTCGGATCAGAGACATTACAAAATCTCGCATGAGCGAAGAATTAAAACAAGCTGCAAAATTTGAAATGCTAAGCGAAATTTACAGGATACTGGTGTTAAGTTTGGGTGAGCCGCCAACTGAATTTATTTGGCAATATAAAGACAAGGATGGAAAAATAAGTAAAGCACAATCGTATACACCTCAACAATATTACGAAGCTCTAATAGGAATCGATTTGAATGATTATGTGATGTTAATGAATGATCCCGTTAAGGAATATAATAAGTTATACGAAGTACGATATGATAGAAATTTGGTTGAAGGCGCAAACTGGAAATACATCAACCTTCCGAATGATAAGATTAAGGAATTTGCTGTGAGGTCAATACTTGCAAATGAAGCTATGTATTTTTCATGCGATGTTGGGAAACAGCTAAATAGTAAGAGTGGTTTTCTAGATCTTAACAACTACAATTACAACGACTTAATGGGTGTTGATTTTCAAATGAATAAAAAACAACGTATTGAAACTTTTGAAAGTGGATCTACACATGGAATGGCATTGATAGGAGTTAATATATTACCTGATGGAACTATTGATAAATGGTTGTTGGAGAATAGCTGGGGTGCTGATAAAGGTAATAAAGGCTATCTTACTATGACTGATAAGTGGTTTGATGAATATATGTTTAGGTTAGTGATTAACAAGGATTATATTGATCAAGATGTGCTTAAGATTTTAACACAGAAAGCAATTTTATTACCTCCTTGGGATCCAATGTTTTCGCCTGAAGAATAAAAGAGCTTAGATCTTCATTACTAAACAATCAAATAATACTTACAAACTAAAATTTGTCCTGCTAATAACCTGGAAACAATAGAATAGAACTATCACACAACGATCAAATAATTAAAATAAATAACCCTGAGTCAAAATTTAATTTAGAAATTTTTTATATTAGCTTTTTATCCACAAAAAAAATAAATTTATATTATGAACGATGAGCTTATTCAAACAGTTGGTACAATAATAAAGAAAGAGAAACTTACATGTGTTGAGCACGAAGCAAAAGGTAGTGCTTTAGTTCTTGAGTCACTTTTGCCTTATCCTGGTTATCATGGTACCACTATACCGGATCAACTAGAACCAGATTCATTATTTGCAGTTACTAAAAACATAAATCTTGACGAAAAAATTATAAGATCAATACAGAAGGTAAAAAATGTATTGAAAATTCCATTTGATGCTGCACCTGGCACTATCTATCTGAGAAACAATCCTGTAAATATAATTCGTTTTAAAGGATTGTCATATGGTAAAATATCAGAGGTCATTCAACACTTCAAAGATGTAGGTATAGAGTTTGAGAAAGCAAAAAAGATCACACCATATGAAAGCATCATAAAAATCAGAAAATTTATCAGGTTATGTAAATGTAGTGATGGTATTTATGAAGACATGGATGTTAAACAGTATTTCTATCTCCAATTACCTTTACTTCTTGATTGGGATGAATTTGAAGAACTGACTGTAAACATAAAATATAATATCGAAAGCATTGTCTTTGATGCGGCTCAGGCAAATGTAATCTGTTCTAACGGCTTTGTAGATTTTGTTAGGATATATGATGAGGACAAAGATATTGAAAAGCTGAATTCTATTAGAAACTATTATCTGAACGCTATTGAAAACTTATAATCATTAGACATTAGTAACAATGAAAAATGAACTGGTAGTTAAGTTTACCAAATTTCTTGAAAGCATAGGAGCATCGGAGGATACAGCTTCTATAATCTTTCAAACTCTTGCTTACATTTCTCTTTTACTCCTAAGTTTTGTTGCTTACAAACTCGCAGTATTCCTACTCAGAAAGTTAATAGTACCATTAGCTGCAAAAACTAAATCTCACCTTGACAATCTTCTTCTTAAAAACAGATTTTTTATCCGTATTGCATTTTTAGTTCCAGCATCTATTATTTACTACTCACTGGAGAGTGAACTGTTTATCCATGCAGGTCTGTCGGTGTTTATTAAAAAATTAATCACAATTTTCTTTTACGTTATAACGGTTCTAATTTTCGATAGTTTATTAAGCACAATAAACGATTATTATAACAAATTTCATATTGCTAAAGACCATCCAATAAAAGGTATTATTCAAGTTGTTAAGATTATTATTTACATCCTTGGTCTGTTAGGAATTATAGGATTTCTTTTTGATAAAGACATAAGTTCAATTTTCATTGGAATAGGAACTTTGTCAGCAGTTTTGATGTTGGTATTCAAAGATCCGATACTTGGATTTGTGGGTGGATTGCAACTTATTTTTAATAAGATGATTGCAATTGGCGACTGGATTTCTATGCCTAAATATGGTGCAGATGGCAATGTATTAGAGATAAACCTAACTACTGTTAAGGTTCAGAATTTTGATAAAACCATTATCACAGTACCAACTTATAGTTTGATTTCAGGTTCTTTTCAAAACTGGAGAGGAATGGAAAATTCTGGTGGGAGAAGAATAAAACGAGCTATTAGTATTGATATGGATAGCGTTAAATTTTGTAACGAGGATATGCTTGAGAGGTTTAAAAAGATTGATGTATTAAAAGATTATATTAATAAAACAGAGAAGGAAATAGATGGTTTTAATACAGCTGAGAAGATTGATCTTGCAGTTTTAGTTAATGGGAGAAGGCAGACGAATCTTGGTGTTTTCAGGGCATACTTAAAAGCCTACTTGAGGAAAAGAGAGGATATACATAACGATATGACATTTTTGGTACGTCACCTCGATCCTACTGAAAAAGGCCTACCTATACAAATTTATGTTTTTACAACAACTGTTGATTGGGCTGAATATGAGGATATTCAAGCTAATATTTTTGACCATATACTGGCAGTCGTTCCAGAATTTGAATTAAGTGTTTATCAATTTCCTTCCAGTGTTGATGTTTTGAAGTTGGGTTCAGAAGATATTAAACAAACTACCTAATCGATTTTTGACTCTATGAATTACTAATTCAACTCTAATGAAAAATAAAAAATCTGTACTTGATAAAGACGGCAAACTTAAAGAGGATATATATCATCACGATTTAGCCAAGCTACAAATTAAATTAGTAAAACTGCAGGAATGGATCAAGCTCAAAGGACTTAAAGTAGTTGTTATTTTTGAGGGGCGAGATGCTGCAGGAAAAGGTGGAGTAATAAAACGTATTACGGAATCTCTAAATCCTAGAATTTGTCGTGTTGAAGCTTTAGGTACTCCAACTGAGAAAGAGAAAACGCAATGGTATTTTCAAAGGTATGTTGCTCATCTTCCGGCTGCCGGTGAGATGGTGTTATTCGACAGATCATGGTATAACAGGGCAGGTGTTGAACATGTTATGGGGTTTTGCACAAAAAATGAATATTGGGATTTTCTACGGTCATGCCCCAATTTTGAGCAAATGTTGATCCGTTCAGGTATAATATTAATAAAGTATTGGTTTTCTGTGAGTGCCGAGGAACAGGAAAAACGGTTTCAGGCAAGATTGAAAAATCCGGCAAAGCGATGGAAATTAAGTGAAATGGATTTAAAGTCTCGTGAGTTATGGGTCGACTACTCAAAGGCTAAAGATAATATGTTCGATTATACAGATACTAAAATTGCACCTTGGTATGATGTACCAGCTGACGATAAGAAAAAAGCGAGACTAAATACTATTCGACATTTGTTGAGTCGTATAGATTATAAAGATATTCCCTATTCAAAAATTAATCTGGAAAAAAGGACCATAGACGACAGCTATGTTCGTCCACCTATTGAAGATAACAATATTGTTAAAGATTATTATTCTGACTAGTTTTTGGATCAGAAACTACACCATTGTATCTATACCCTATGTTTTCTATCTTGCTGCCAATTTCATCAGTTGATAGCTCATGACCACGAATTTTTACTGAGTTATTATCCATATCAGCAATTACAGAAATAATTTTTGGCATCTTTCGGATTTCATTTTCAACTTTTGCTTTGCAGTTTCCACAAGTCATACCTTCCACATTTATTGTTAATTCTTCTATAGAAACTGAATCATGCATAATATTTGATTTGGTTGTAATGTTTCTTCTGTATTGTAGAAATGAATTAATGAAACTATATAATAGCATTATTACGAGTAGTATTGTTGATGATAGCATTAGCCAATATGGAAGAAGTTCGTGTTGGTGGTCGCCAGTAATGTATGATAACGGTGCAAACCAATTCGGTGGGAGGAAATTATCAACTATTACTCCAAAAAATAATGAACCAATTACTATAGAACTTAGATATGCAATTAACGTTTTTCTGCCAAGATTTTTACCTATAACTGTTATTGTTGCAGCATTAGTTGCAGGACCTGCCATTAGAAAAACAAGCAAAGCGCCCGGAGATAAACCTTTTAGAAGTAAGACAGCGGCAATAGGTACTGAGGATGTTGCACATATATAAAGAGGTATCGATACTATTAATATCAGCAACATACCGCTTATTCCACCCAGGTGAAATTCGGTGAAGAAATTATCAGGTACAAGTACTGTGATTAAAGCTGCAATCAATAAACCAACAACTAACCATTTCGCAATGTCGGCTACCATTTCTACAAAGGCATAATGTAGTATGGTTTTAATACTAAACTTTACTTTACTATGACTTGTTTTTTTGGAAGGCAGATTTACATTCTTCTTATCAATTCTGTTTGTTAGTAGTCCACCTCCAATTCCGGTAAAAAATGCAACAATAGGTCTAATTAAAGCAAATGGTAAACCAAGCATCGACCAGGTTACCATTATGGAATCAACGCCTGTTTGTGGTGTTGATATTAGAAAGGATACAGATGAACCTTTAGATGCACCATTATTATACAAAGAGATACCAGCAGGTAGAACACCACAAGAACAAAGTGGCAATGGTACACCAAGTAAACTGGCATTAACTACCGAGGCAAAACTACTTTTTCCTAAATACCTCGACATTAAATCAGGTGGCACTGCAACTTTAAGTATTCCAGCAAAAAGAAATCCTAATAGTAAAAAAGGAGCCATCTCAGATGTTAACGAAAATAGAGCTTCAAAGTATGTAGTTATATATTGCATTATATTAATGGAAAAAGCCTTGCAACTAGTTTAGTTTAGAGATACAAAGTTAAAAATATTGCTTATAACTTTTAAAATGGAGCTTGGTTATGAATTATTTAACATTACTCTTTTCTAAGAAATCAATTACCATTTTGAGATCGATATCCTCATTGGCTTTTATCCTTAAAGCATCTTTTGGAGTGTTATGATCACAGTACTTATGATGACTATCCCAAATATGTTGCATATACCATTCAGGTTCTTTCCCCCACCTTAAGTCGTTACTTTTTCTGCTAAAAAAGAAACTTCTATCAAGTGTGAGGAAAATCTTTCTGTCAATATGCTTGTTGAAACTATCTTTATAGAAAGCGAAAATACCTTCTACTATAACAATTTCATTTTTTGTAATTACTTCCTGAACAACATTTTCGTAATAATTAAAGTCAATTGATTCGGGACATTCCCAATTCACATGATCCCTTATTAATGGTATTTTGTCTTTGGGAAACGCATAATCATCTTGACAAAGGATAATCACTTTATTTGAAGAATAATAATCATTGATTCTTAATGCCAGAGTTGATTTTCCAGCGTTACTTATACCACCTATGCCAATAACCATGCTTCTTTAATTAAGGCGAAAGTTGTAAGTTTAATTTGAACCCCTTTTTTTTAACTTTGGATAATTTCCTTTTCTACTTATTTCCAGCTTCTTGGCTGGGAATCGGGGAGGTATGATCAAATTGTTTTTTGTTTCACTCGTATCCTGTCCAGGAACAAATTGATATGCACCAATATCGGGTAATGGCATACGTTGGTTATTAAGAATATCCTTTGGAACTGTGGCCGCAATGGCTTTATCAGCTCTTCCAACCGCTGGCGAAAGTGAATCTATTCGAAAATCTTTCTCCTCAACATTTACAAATAATGGATCCTCATTTTTTAGAACATCAGTATAGATTTCTGTATTACTTATATCTAATTCGGTTTTTAATATGCTGCTTTTAAAGAAATATAGAGAATCCGCTCCTCCATCCATATCAGTTTCAAATTCATTCTCATTAAAACCATAAAGTATGCTATTGTCAAAATTGAAATTAATTGGAAATGGAATGGGTTGTTCAAGGGTGTCTATTAAGTAATTATTGATAAAAACAGCTGGAGTATTACGTACAGAAAATGACCAGTATCCTGCTATGGTTGACTGAACAAAACTATAATTTCCTCCACCTGTTAAGGCAACATTATAGCCACCACAATTTGCTACAACGGTATTATTAGCTTCAATGTTAAAAATTCTGGAAAAAATGCCTATCCCAGTCATGTTCTCAACAATAACGTTGTGTAACTTCACTTTGTTTTCGGTTAAGCGCAAAAACGATTCCGTTTGTAAACCAATAAAACCATTACTTATAACTGCATTATTAATAATATGATTATGACCTGCCCTACCTTCCATTAACCAAATCCTGTCCCATTGTCCGGGAACATCATCGTATTCGTGTTCTAGCCTGTCACCTTTGAAAGTAACCTGATTCTCTACAGTTCCATCCACATTTAGTACTCCATCAACATATGCCCATAATCCCGATCCTTCATGGAAATATATTCTGGCTCCTTCGTCGATAATTAGTTTTCCATACGAATCAATAACAGCATATCCATAAATTACATATGGTTTTTGATTGGTCCAATGAACTACTTCAAGACTATCTGCCACAATTTTAAAAGGAGGTAATCCTTCAATATATGTATCAGCTAATATGTAATTTGCATCTTGTCCCCAGGCAATAAGTTTTACACTCTGTTCATTCCCGTTTGTTAAAAAATGGATATCATCTTCTACAACATATGGGTTATTTATATTTTTAGGATCGATGGTTACCCTTACAAAAATATATATACTATCACCACCTGAAATTTCAATATCGGTAAAATTATTTGCCCCAACACCATCTACATTAATCCTATACGCTGATTGCTCGCCAAGGCCTAGGCTGAGATTTGATATTCTTATCTTGCTGTTAGACCTGTTATGAACTCGGAGTTGCTTTGTTGCGGAACCAATGGATGTAAAAACAGTATCAAAAACTACCGAGTCTACAGAAAAACTCAATTTTAATGAGGGGTTATCACTTATAGCTTCTTCCTTCCTACATGAAACAGTAATCAATATGCCCAAAAGAGAAATCAGCATGATAATATTAATATGACGTTTTCCAATTTTCATATTGATGTTTAATGTTTTTTGGTGTGCAAATATATATTAATAGAAGGAACAATTAATGTTGTTAAGACTGATACGCAAAAGATTTATTTTTATTGTATTTTTACATTTTATTGGTCGAAAATTATTAAAGTTATGAAAAGTATTTTAAAGTTACATGCACTTATAATCTTGGTTATATTTTTTATTACCTCAACTGCTACTGCTCAATATCAAAATCTTGGAAATGCTAATCAGGGTGAAATTAAGAGAAATCCTTGGTTTGTTGGTGGCATGATTGGTGGTAGTTTTTCAAATAATGGTGGAAGTTTTGAGATTGCACCTCTGGTTGGCTACAAAGTTACTCCTGATTTTAATGTAGGTACAAGATTAACATATATATACAGCAGTTTTGATTATGGTGGTAATATCGGGAACAAGCCTTTTCACGATTATGGAGGTAGTTTATTTGCGCAGCATAGATTATTTAACTTTTTGGTTGCACATGCTGAATATGAAGTACTAAGTGTTGAATACCCAGTTGATCAGTATACAAACACAAGACGTACTATTAACAGCCTGTTTCTAGGCGGAGGTCTTTTTCAATCGATGGGAGGTAGAGGATTCGCTACTATCATGATATTATATAATGTGCTCGAAACTAAATACTCACCATATTCAAACCCAGTTATCCGAATAGGGTTTGGGGTTGGACTTTAGTCAGTACCTTATAATGCTCAAAATGCCGGTTCTTTTCTGACAACAAGATAATAATTAACTTTATATCAAAATAATAAGTCATGCGGATTTTAGTTTTATTATTACTTTTATCTGTAAGTTCATTACTGTATTCACAGAATCCACAGTATCCTCAATATAATCCTTTGTTTTATTCCCACGTACATGATGCTAATGAGATTAGTTTTTATGTTGACTCAGCCTATCAACTTGATTATAATAATAATAATCAGTGGGTAGTAGATAGGCTATATATAGTTTCTGAACGGAATGATCTTGGACAAATGTTAACTGGAAATGAGTATGAGATAGTTAATAGCGAACCTGTGTTAAGCAATAAATGGAATTCCGGATATTCAGACCTGGGATCATTAAATTACTTTGTGAACGAGATTTGGAATCCAGATTCAAGCGATTGGGTATTAAACGAAAGACAAATATGGAATGAAGCTGGTTATTTAACAGAGAACAGAGATTTAGATTGGAATTTCGAACTTCCACAGGCTTGTTATGGTTGGGGTGATGTCTATTTATATAATAGTAACAATCAGGTTGTTGAAGAACAATCACTTATTTGGAATATAGGAGGTTGGTGGAATAGTCGACGGTATCTTTATACATTTGATACAAGTGGATTGCTAACACAGCATATTTGGCAAAAATGGGATAGTGATATATCGGAATGGTATAATGCAACCAGGTGGGATTATTTTTATGAAGGGAATAACAATACGTATTGTTTTATCTATATGTGGAATATAGATACGGGTATTTGGGAAAAAAGCTGGAAAAGAAAACATGATTTTGATAGTAACGACTGGTTAGTTGAAGTTAAATATTTAAGACCAATTACAGATTCAACATATCAAAATTACATTAGATGGAGTTATAGTCGTAATCAAATGGGAAAGGAAGTTGAGAAATTTGAAGAAAGTTTTGATACAGTAACAAACAACTGGAAGCCATTTATTAAGTATAATTGGGAATATTTGTATGATACAATGATGACAATGTTTTCAAGTAAATCGTGGAAGGAAGATACGGGAATTTGGAGGAATGTTTTTAGACGAAATTGGGAATATACTAATGATCTTCAAATTTCTTATAGGCTTTATGAGAGTGGTGATTGGGTGGATTGGAAAAATGACGAACAGGATCTTTATGAATTTGGCGAACATGGCTATCTTATTAGTTATGAGAGAAATGATTGGAAACTTGACATAAACGATGAGGGATATTGGGCACCACAGTACAGGGAAGAGTATTATTGGCCTATTGGTACTGAGATATTGGATAAAGAATTTTCGAATGATAACGTGAAGATTTATCCAAATCCAGCTCAAGATCTTTTAAAAGTGAAAATATTAGATGGAGAGACTGGACCAGTAAGGATTTGCAATATGAATGGCAAAGAATTGAAAGGAATTCATTCATTGTCTGATAATGAGTCTATTGATATTAGCAATCTGGTTAAAGGAGTATATCTATTTATAATTGAAACTCAATCTGTAACAACAACTAAAAAATTTATTAAACTTTAAATATGTTCCAATTCACTGAATGATTCAATTCGCTGTTCAAATCACCAGAATTAAACTTATGACAAAAAAAGAACGATACACTCATGCAATAGATTATTTCCAAAAAAATATGCCTGTTGCAGAAACAGAACTGGATTATCAATCACCTTATGAGATACTTGTGGCTGTAATTCTTTCAGCACAGTGTACTGATAAGCGTGTGAATTTGATTACACCGAACTTTTTTAAATCGTTTCCTACCGCAAAGGAACTTGCAGCAGCTGATATTAAGCATATCTTTGAACTTATTAAAAGTTGTTCATATCCTAACAATAAAGCAAAGCATTTACTTGGAATGGCAAATAAGCTAATTAGTGAATTCGATGGAATAGTTCCTTCAGATATTGATGAATTACAGAAATTACCCGGTGTGGGTCGTAAAACAGCAAATGTAATAGCAGCTGTTGTTTATGATAAACCATCAATGGCGGTTGATACACATGTTTTCAGAATCAGTGCCCGTATTGGACTTACTACCAACTCAAAAACTCCTCTNGAAACAGAGAAACAACTTGTAAAGCATATTCCTGAAGAGATCATTCCACTTGCTCATCACTGGCTGTTATTGCATGGAAGATATGTATGCAAAGCAAGAAAACCCCTTTGTGAAGAATGTGGTTTAACTGGATTCTGCAAGTATTTTCAAAGAATGTAAGACGGGTATAGTGGAAACAAGGGGAATAAGGAAAAAAAGTAAAGAAACTTTATGAGATCCTCTATTTCCTTATACCCCTTTTATCCCTTGCTTGATAACTCTATCAATCTATAAAAGTATTGTAGTTACTTCTGGATAAATAAGTTAGCTGATTTCACTAAATGGAAGCCTATTTAATATTGATCGCCCAAGAGTAATTTCATCTGTGTATTCTAGTTCGTCTCCAATTGCAACCCCACGAGCAATAGTTGTAACTTTTACATCAAATGTTTTTATCAACTTATAGATATAGTAATTAGTTGTATCGCCTTCCACAGTTGCAGGAAGTGCTAATATTATTTCATTAATATCTTCATGATTTACCCTGCGAACTAAGTGAGCAACATTAATATCGTTAGGGCCAATGCCTTCAATTGGGTTAATTATTCCTCCCAGTACGTGATACAAACCATTAAATTGAGCAGTTTTTTCAATAGCAAGTACATCTCTGATGTCTTCAACAACGCAAACAGTATTTTCGTCTCTTTTGTGGTTTGAACAAATCTCACAAACCTCAGAATCAGATATGTTATTACATGTATTACAAAACATTATTTCAGACCGCAAACGTATAATAGCTTTGCCCAGGTTTTCAGCATAACTGTCATTTTCCTTCAGTATTTGCAACGCAAGTCTTAAGGCAGTTTTTTTTCCAATTCCTGGTAATCGGGAAAGTTCGGATACAGCTGATTCTAATAATCTTGAGGAATAATCGTTCAAATTAAAAAAATATTATTTATTGCAAAGGTAGCATGTTAATAAAATAAATAATTTTATTGTCGGAAAAATTGCTAAAAATATTGAATAGATGAAGATAATTAAGATTACACTGATAATTTTATTAACTCAATGTTTCACTTTAAATGCCCAGCTTGTGAATCAGGTTAATAGTACTGGTCAAAAAACAGGTAGTTGGGTTAAATATTTTGATAATAATAAAATTAAGTACGAGGGCCAGTTTAACAATGATAAACCCTTCGGTAAATTTACTTACTATTATAAAAATGGCAGTATTAAAACTATCAGTGTTTTTTCTGAGAATGGAACCATTGCTCATAATATATCATACTACAAGAATGGTAAGTTGTTAGCTGAAGGTAAATATGTTAAGCAGCAAAAGGATAGCATCTGGAGATATTATTTAAATGAAAAATCTAACCCACTTATTTCAGTAGAAACTTATGTTAACGGAATCCTTCATGGTGAAAGTATCACGTATTATTCCGATACAGGAAAACCAGCTGAAATAGTTTTCTTTAAAGATGGCAAAAAAAATGGAAAATTACTTAAGTACTTTCCAGATGGCAACCTGATGACTGAGAGTTATTATGTTAATGGTATGCCTGATGGGAAATTTACTCACTACCATCCTGATGGAGAAGTGCAAATAACAGGTAGTTATAAAAACGGCAAACAAGTTGGAGATTGGAAATACTACGACGAAAATGGGAAACAGGTTGATAAAGATGAATTCAGGAAACAGGAAGAAGTAAAAGAAATAAAATAATTGTTTCAGCTTTGAAAAAGATTTGTTACATCCTTCAACTGTGATAGTACGTTTGGTGTCGTTTTTAATAATCGCTCTCGCGATTGATGTCCGTTGGTAACCAAAATGCAGTCTACACCGAGCCCCAATGCTACTTCAAAATCGTGAATAGTATCACCAATTATTAATATTTCACTTCTAGGAACACCTAACTTTGTTATCATATTTTTCCCCATCTCAAGCTTACTAACTGCATAGTGGTCATTAATCCCTGAAATATCATCGAAAAAACTAATTATTCCTTTATCGGTTAGTGATTTGACTAGGTTGCTATGTTCCATTGCTGAGAGAACTAGTTGCCTGAAGCCCAGTTTGCTAAAAAATAATAGAACATCTTTTGCTTCTGCATGCAGACTCGCCATATCTAAATTAGGATAATAAAGATCAATAAACTCCATAGCTGGTACTTCAAAGTCTTCAAGGTCGAAATTAAACCCTATAGCTTCATAATAATCTTTTACAGGAAAAGTAAAGAGGTTGCGGTATTGTTCAACATCTATTCTCTGCAATTGACGTTTGCTCAATACCTTGTTCATGCACATTACACAAAAATTGGCATCATTTAGCAATGTGCCATTCCAATCCCATATTATTATCTTTTTGTTATTAAATTTTTGCATGGAGACAAGTCAAATAACCGTAGTATGTATTATAGTTCATATACTTTCAAGATGCAGATAGTCGAGTGTTATTCCTTTTACTTTAATGAAATTCAAAATACTACAAGCCATAAGTTATAAAATTATTACAACTAATTGTAAATAAGAAAATGATATTAAAGTTATTAAGATAATGCCTGCAAGGAATATCTTACTTGCTATTTTTCAGCTTTATCTGATGTGTCAGTTTTTTTTGATGTAGCTTTTTTAGCTGTTGTCGTCTTTTTTGTTGCTGGAGCCTTTTTTGTTGTTTTTGGTTTTGTAGGTGCTTTTTCTTTTGTAGTAACAGCTTTTTTTGCTACCGTTGTTTTCTTTGTCGCGGTGGTTTTCTTTGTTGCAGTGGTTTTCTTAGTTGCTGTTACTTTTTTAGCAGCAGCAGGTTTCTTCGCAGCAGCTTTTTTGACTGGTGCTTTCTTTGTTTCAGTTTTTGGTGTAGCTTTTTCTTTTGGTACTTCAATTACTTCTTCAACTTCAACAACTACTTCTTCAACAACAGGTTCTGCTTTTTTAGCTGGCTTCCTTTTGACGGGTGGAACGTACAAAGGTGTCCTCTTTTTACGTCGTTTATTACCATACGATCCTATTATAATCTTTCCTCTTTTCGTTTTTTTATCACCTTTTCCCATGTTTAAAAGTTTATTGTTAAAATATGCGGTAAAATTATGAAAAATCAATTACGGAACAAGCTCTAGAGTATATTATTCAAAAAATGTTGCTCTACTAATTCATGTTTGTTTATTGATCTGCGGGTCCAATCAAGAAGTATGTCTGTTATCTCATTATTACTCAGTCTCCAGTCAATATTGCTTGCTCTTAATCTTTGTGTTACTGTGAATAAAACAAGCGCTGCTGAAACCGAAATATTATAACTTTCAGTAAACCCGAACATAGGAATACGAAGGTGTTCATCAGCAGAGTTGATGGCTATATCAGAAAGACCCAGGAGCTCCGTACCAAACATAAAAGCAATTTTTTTGTCTAATGGTAAGCTATCCAAATTCCAATCTTTTTTGTGGGGTGTTGTAGCAACAACAGTATAACCTTTATCTTTTAATGCATTAATTGCCCCTATGGTATTGTTATCTGCGGTATTATGTTTGAATAAGTTTAACCACTTTGAAGAGCCAAGGGCCACCTCCGGATTCACCTCGTAGTGATTGTTGTTTTCGATAATATGGACATCTTGAATACCAGTTAAATCACAAGTGCGAAGGATGGCACTTGCATTATGAGGTTGGTAAATATCTTCAAGAACAACTGTAAAATGTCTGGTTCGGTATTTTATGATTTCATTAAATCGCTCTTTTCTTTCTTCAGAAACAAAAGTCATCAGGTGATCAAGGAGTTTAATTTTTGTTGGCAAATCGTAATCCATAGCAATCATTATAAAAGATATCCGTAAATGTATGAATTTTACAAACTGTCAAAATTATTTAAAAGTAAATTTTATACCTTATTAATTTATACTTTTATCAAGTTATAATATTGCTCAAATACATCTATACAAATGAAAATCATATCACTTATATTTGGCATAATTGGGTTACAATTTGCAGTTTATTCTCAGCAAACTATTACAGACACAATCACTCATGACGGTATACAACGAGAGTATGTTCTTTATATACCAGCAAGTTACACGGGGGATTCTCCGGTACCTATGGTTTTAAATTTTCATGGATATGGAAGTACTGCCAATGAGCAAATGTGGTATGGAGATTTTCGCCCAATTTCTGATACTGCAGGATTTATTATAGCTCATCCACAAGGAACATTATTTAACGGAACTACTCATTGGAATGTAGGAGGATGGACTATAGGAAGCACCACTGATGATGTTGGTTTTACAGATGCTTTACTTGACACATTAGCAGTCAATTATAATATAGATTCAACAAGAGTTTATGCCACAGGAATGTCAAATGGGGGATTTATGAGTTTTTTATTGTCATGTCAATTGAGTGAAAGAATTGCTGCTATTGGGTCAGTTACGGGATCAATGACTCCCGAAACCTATGATAATTGTACTCCAATGCACACTATGCCAATTTTGCAAATTCATGGCACTGATGATGGTGTAGTACCTTACACTGGCGCAGCATGGTCGGAGTCGATAGACAATGTTCTACAATATTGGGTTGGGGTTGATAATTGTAATATTACACCTACAATTACAAGTTTACCTGATTTAGATCCAAATGACGGAAGTACAGTTGAGCATTATGTTTATGAAGGAGGTGATAACAATGTAACAGTTGAGCATTATAAGGTAATAGGAGGTGGACATACTTGGCCAGGTAATACTTTTGGAGGTAGCGGAACAAATAATGATATCAATGCTTCAGAAGAAGTATGGAAATTCTTTTCAAGATATAATCTTACTAACATTACAGGCACTGAACAATTGGTTGAAGACAATCTTCAAATAGTTATTTATCCTAATCCAACTAATTCCTATATAACTATTGAGCTAAATTTTTCAAATCAAATGGATTATGAAATAATTTCCTCATTGGGACATATAGTTATTCGTGGAGTGATTAGATCAAATAATCAGCAGATTGATTTATCACAACTAGTACCAAATATTTATTTTCTAAATATTGAGGGGCGATTCTATAAGATATTGAAAACAAAGTAATGAAATTGGTTATCCGACAACTTGTTATCAATTAATCTCAAAAATAAGTACTACTGATCTTAATTTTAATTGCTATTCTGGTTGATGTTGTGGTCTTAATAAATCATTAATAGTTTTAACGGGGTTAAATGTTATTATCGGTGTCTCAACAAAAATTGTAATCCAATCAGCCATAGCACCGTTCCATAATCCTGGTAGTTCTTGAGCTTTTATTGATTTGCCACCCTGAGATTTCGATGAAATAAAACCTGTATTTGGATCAATATATTCTTTCAGATTAAAATTCTCTCCTTTATAGTTTTTTACTCCGCATACTAAATCCACGGGGTTAAAATGAGTAGCCTTGGAAATTATTTCTTTTTGTGCTTCATTATTCAGGTCCATTTGAGTTGACTCAACAATTTGTAATGACAGGTTATCATCTTTATCAATTACCCAAAATGGACCACCTCCTGGCTCACCTTCATTCTTAACCATTCCACAAACCCGAATTGGTCTGTTTAACTTGTTAAATAAAAAATCAATTTTATCCATCTGATCAAATCCATAATAGGCATCAGGAATAAAAATATTTAACTCATTTTGTGCAAAATAAAGAAC
The DNA here is from genome assembly GCA_002686705.1 of Bacteroidota bacterium. The sequence goes on along the minus strand of NYYH01000022.1, from coordinate 27,270 downwards.
ATCTTCCAACTCTTCATCTGTTAAATAACCGCCATCAAGTAAATCGAGAAACTCAAAAGTTTTGGCTTGCAATTTAAATAGCAAACCGCCAATTACTTTTTTATAGAGATAGGTTTGATCCCTTAATCTATCAGGAACGATATTGTCAATATTTCTAATAAAAACTATCTCTCCAACCAGATCGTTTAAATTCTGAATAAGTGCCCCATGTCCACCAGGTCTAAAAAGCAAGTCACCTTCAACATCTCTAGCAGGCTTATTGTCAGGTGTTACAGCAATTATGTCTGTATTTGGTTTTTGCTGTGAGAAATTAATATCAAATTCGACATCGTACTTTTGTTCAAATTTTCCTTTTTTGGCTTTAACTGCATTTTCAAATTTGTGTTGATGCTCTGGTGAAACAGTTAGATGCATTCTTGATGTCCCGGCTTTATTAGTTGAATAATGTGCTGATTCAACTAGGTGTTCCTCAACAGATAATCTTGGTTCGTCAGAATAATTATGAAACAGAAGTAATCCTTTAGGCAGGAAGGCATAATTCATTCCCTGATCTGTGATAAGATAGTCAAGGATTGGGATAAAATTGTAATCATTAATTAACTCAACCAGATCAAGTCCATCATATGACATTAGTTTTTTAAGCTGATAATAAAAAGCGAACTTGTCTATATTTTTGAAGAAATTATAAACAGAGTTAAATCCCTGGTCGCTTTTATATTTTTCAATGTCCTCAGGTGTTCTTTTATAGGTTTGTTTGAACTCAAAGAGATGTTTAAACATTCGGCTTGCGGCACCCGATGCGGGAACAAATTTTAATATTTCATAATCTTTGTAGTTATCATCAAAATACTTTGCAAGTGTAATAGCTTCTGCATGATTATAACTGTTGAGTCCGTTATTGGGAGTAGCAGGAGCAGATAATACTATGTAAGGAAACCCTCTTTTGAAGTTATTAATTTGAGTTTCAATATTATCCTGAGTCAGCCCTTTGCCAACTATTTGTTGTAAATCTTTTTCTGTAAACATCAAATTTTAATTAGTTGGGTTAAAATTATAAATTTCAAGTTAGATAATTGGTAGAAGTACAAAATATTTTGGTTCAATTTAATTTAAAGTACAGATTTGTAGATAAACTTTTAAAATTTGAATTATTAAAGAATCACCTTTAATTCATCAAATTTATTTCATGTTAATATTGTTTCAACTAATCTGTAGATTGTTTTAAAATTGATTATTTTTGCACCTCCAAATTTAGCCCAGATGGCGGAAATGGTAGACGCGCATGGTTGAGGGCCATGTTCTCGCAAGGGAGTGCAAGTTCGATTCTTGTTCTGGGCACCAATGGGATTTTTAATTGTAATTTTTGAATTAATTTAAAATTCATCATTTAACATTCAACATTTCTGAGCCCAAGTGGCGGAATTGGTAGACGCGCTACATTCAGGGTGTAGTGACCTTATGGTCGTGAAAGCCTGCCTGCCGAAATGCAGTACAGGCAGGTTCGAGTCTTTTCTTGGGTACTGATAATATCAGAGTATCAGTAATTTACATTGATATTGGAGCAAATTAACTTTAACTAACATGAAGCCTACTAATGAAATAGCATGGAGTGATTTTGAAAAAGTTGTTCTTTGCTCTGGAACAGTAATCGATGTCAAAGAATTTCCTGAAGCCAGAAAACATGCATATATTATAACTGTTGATTTTGGTGAATCAATTGGAATTAAAAAATCAAGTGCCCAAATTACAGATCTGTATTCAAAGGAGGAACTATTGAATAAACAGATAATCGGTGTTGTTAACTTTCCACCAAAGCAAATAGGTCCAATTAAATCGGAATTCTTAATTACAGGATTAATTCAAGACGATGGGAGTGTTGTGTTAGCAGTTCCTGATAAGGCTGTTGCTAACGGACTTAGGTTAGGTTGATTTATTAATAGATTTGATGAGTTAAGACAAAAAACAATTTGTCAATCGCTAGATTTATTTTAATAATTTATCAGCAAAGACTTTTTCGAATTTTTCAATCTTAGGAGTTATAACAATTGAGCAATAAGAGTTTTCCGGATTATTTTTATAATAATCGTTGTGATAATCTTCAGCAGGATAAAATTTCTCAAAAGGAACTATTTCTGTAACAATTGGGTTCTCCCAAATATCTTCTGATTCCAATGCGTTTAAATACTCCTCTGCCAGTTTTTGCTGCTCATTATCATGGTAGAAGATAATCGACCTGTACTGCGTTCCGACATCGCCACCCTGCCTGTTTAATGTTGTAGGATCATGAGTCTTCCAGAATACTTCTAATAATGTGCTGTATGAAACTTCATCAGGATCATAAGTTATTTGGGCAACTTCTGCATGACCTGTTGTGCCTTCTACTACATCATTGTATGAAGGATTCTTGGTATGACCACCTGAGAATCCGGGAGATACTTTTATTACGCCTTTTAATCTGCTAAATATAGCTTCGCTGCACCAAAAACATCCTGATCCGAATGTTGCTGTCTTTGTATTCATATTGAGTTCATTTTTATTGTTCTGAGAAATTAAAGGATGCTGAGTATTCAATAATATTATCGAAAATGCAATTATATACCAACGATTAAAATACATCCAGAAATTGAGAGTTAGTAAACCAAATTAGTATCAAAGTTAAAGCAGGATTAATTTTTTCCCATGAATTAATTCTTCTATCTCAGGCGAAGGTCCTAAAAACTTGTCCCTGAAACCATTCATTTCATCAGTTGTTTTATCAGAAAGCAGTCCTGCCATTTGTTTCATTGCGTTTTCACCAATAATAATAGGAGGCGTGTTCATGACTAACTGCCTACCCTTAAACTGTGCCACAATCTGATATTCATTCATAGCTTCAATTTCATTACCATCAAAAAAGCATTTCGACAACCAGTTATCCAAATCAAAATTCTGTATATCTATTACTAGAGGCTCTTTACCTTTTGCTGACATTACCTTATGATAATATCCCTGAAGGTTTTGAAGTGACTCTTCTGACATCGATTTTTGCATGTTTACATGGCAATCCTGACAAATAGCAAATTCATAAATAGTTGATGAAAATTTATGCCCTTCATAATTTTTGACTGCTTTCTCAACAACATATGGCACATCATTTTCCAGCAAATATTTATCACAAATATTACAATTCTCAAATGGTGAATCACTTACGTCAGAAAAGAAACGCTGAGGAATATCTATTTTAAACTCTTTTTGGTCCATTGCATTGAAGCTGTATTACAAAAATAGGAGTTTTATTTAAAATAAAACCTTCAATGAATAAAAAGTAAATGAGTATTATTCAATAATAAATATCAAATAAAAGATACTGATCAGTTTGGTTAAAAACACTAATTTTGATTTTTTTAACAAGTATTAAAATTATGAGTCTACAGGTAAAGGGAAAACTTATTCAAAAATTAGCTATTGAGAGCGGAGAAGGAAGAAATGGTAAGTGGGAAAAACAACAATTTATTATTGAAACGGATGAACAATTTCCTAAAAAGATTTGCATAGTTCTTTGGGGCGATAAAGTGTCGATGCTGGAAAAAGTAACTGAAGGTGATATACTTAACGTATCAATAAATGTTGAATCGAGAGAATATAATTCAAAATGGTATACTGATATAAAAGCCTGGAGAATTGATCGCGAAGCCGATGAGGGAAGTCCTGCTCCTATCCCTGCTGAACCTCCAGCTGATCTTGGATTGCCTGATGATGATCTTCCGTTTTAGTCAGTGTTACAAGAAAATACCAACACTCGCGTTATACACATTTTAGAATATCTTCATTCTTCTTGGAAAACTTTCACATGTTAATCTCGCAGGTTTCTAATGATTTTTTTACTAACAGGGAAGTTTTCGTTTAGTGATTTATTATGTCAAAAAAAATATGGTTTGCACATATTGCCGTACTTGGGGCAAACGTAATTTATAGTATTAACTATGTTGTGGCAAAAGGTATCATGCCAGACTTTCTTGAACCACGGGCCATAATATTTCTACGTGTTTCTAGTGCAGCTATTATATTTTGGATAGTAGGTAAATTTTTTCCAAAAGAAAAAGTGATAGGCAAGGATTTACTAAAGTTAGTTTATATATCTTTTTTTGGTATTGCATTAAATCAAGTCATGTTTTTTGAGGGGCTCAATTTAACAACCCCAATTAATGCATCAATTATTATGGTGGGAGTTCCAATAATTGTATTGGTAATTTCTCACTTTATAATTGGAGACAGGTTGACTTTAAATAGAGTTATTGGAATTATTCTTGGGTTTTTAGGTGCAGCTTATTTAATCCTTCAAAGCGGGAGTATTTCATTTTCATCTAATACATTTACCGGGAACATTTTTATCTTAATTAATGCAACTTCATACGGACTATTTCTTGTACTCGTAAAACCTCTGATGTCAAAATATAGTCCGATAACTATTATGAAATGGGTATTTTTATTTGGAGCTATTTATGTAACACCAGTATCTATCGACCTTGTACTTGATGCTAATTATGGGATAATCCCAACCAATATTTGGTTTTCTATTGGTTTTGTAATTCTATTTACAACAGTTTTTGCTTATCTGTTAAATAATTATTCGCTAAAAACCATAAGTCCAACAATCAATAGCGCATATATTTATCTACAACCTGTACTAGCTTCAATAATTGCGATCTCGTTTGGAAAAGATAGTTTATCTTTTGCTGAAGTTATTTCAGCAGCATTCATTTTTGTGGGAGTATATTTTGTTAGTTTTAAGAAAACAAGTATTTACAAAGGTTGAGTTTGAGTATTGATGTGAAGGAATTTTATATTTCTTCTCTTTTCGAACTTAACTGCAATCTCGTTTCTTTTACATATTTTTGAAAATATTTTATTGTTATGTTACCTAAATTAGAAAAATTAAAAAATACTGATTCCAATAATTTCTTCTTACTTGCCGGGCCATGTGTAATAGAGGATGAAAAAATGGCTTTCTCCATTGCCGAACATATAGTTCATATAACCGATAAACTAAAAATACCAACAATATTTAAAGCTTCATTTAAAAAAGCAAATAGAACAAGAATAGATTCTTTCACAGGTATTGGTGACGAAAGGGCATTGAAAGTATTAGCAAGAATTTCAGAGGAGTATAACATTCCTGTAGTTACAGATATTCATACAATTGATGACGCCAAGAGAGCTTCACAATATGTTGATGTACTTCAGATTCCTGCATTTTTATGTCGGCAAACAGATCTCCTTATTTCTGCAGGGAAAACAGGCCGATGTATTAATATTAAAAAAGGACAATTTTTGTCAGGAAGTTCTATGCAATTTGCTGTTGACAAGGTTGTTAATACTGGCAATAATAATATAATGCTAACCGAGCGTGGATCAATGTTTGGATATGGAGATTTGATTGTTGATTACAGAAATATTTTTGAAATGAAAAAGATTGATGTACCTGTAATTTTAGATATTACTCATTCGTTACAACAGCCAAACCAATTATCAGGGGTAACTGGCGGACAGCCTGATTTAATCGATATTCTTGCAAAAGCTGGAATAGCAGTTGGTGTTGATGGGATATTTATAGAAACGCATCCTAATCCTGAATTGGCAAAGTCTGATGGTGCAAATATGCTTAAATTGGATATTTTGGAAGATTTGCTTACGCGATTAACCATTCTAAGAAAAGCAGTGACTAGTTTTTAATGGTAGAACCGATATCAACTAATCATAAACTACTCACGACTTATACTTATAATATTCCCCGTTTTTGAATCAAACTGTAACTCTGTATTGTTTAAAGGGGCTGTGGAAACAACACCAAGCTGATTTACTAAGAATCTCCCATTATACAAATTTATCCCTCCTGAATCTATCAATACATTTACAGATGCTGGAATACGGTAATAAATACTGTTTAAGCTTGATGAAGTTACATCAGAAAGTTTATCAGAATTAGTACCTAGGTCAAACTCGATTGCTAAACTTGTACCGTCATCAAATTTCATCAACTCACTTTGTTTTTTATTTTTAACAGGAACATAGAATACCGTTTGTTTACTTGTAGTTTTTACTGTTCTTCCAAGAAATAATTCCAAATATTGATCTTCCATTTTCTGCATTTGCTTGTCCATGTAAACCATACTGGTTCCATAATTAACTTCCTGATAACCAGATATGAGATTATATCTACTCTCCCTAATTTTTTCAATTTGCATGGCTGCATCCGCGGCCTTATCTTTATTACTTTTATCGATCCATGATGACTTAAACAAAAACCTGTTAATAGTAACAGTGTCAATGTTAATTACTCGTATAATCGTGTCCGTTTTTTTTTGCTTGTTATATTGAGACATGTAAGGAAATTTTTCATCCCCTTCTTCAAAGATGAAAGTCTGGTCAGTGATTATGTCTGGAGTTGTACTAGAAATAGGCGGTTGTGCATTATAGGCTAATATTCCACCAATTTTTGAAAGGATAAAAGAAGTCTTTTTTTCATCTTTGGCTCTTTCAATAGGATATTGTACAAAGTATAGTTGTCCGGGATCTGATTCCTGAAATACTGAAACATTTATATCCACAAACTTGTATTCTGTATTATCTGAAGAAATATAATCTGTGGCTCCAAGATACTCCTTTGTATATTGCATTAAAGGACCTTTAAGCTCTTGGATTTTTTCGTATACAACATCAATTTTAAAAACAGTTTGTGGAAGTGTATATATAAAACCTTCATTTGAAGAGGTTACATTTCTCTGTTCTATTTTTGTAACTGTTATTTGGCTATAACTTTGGAATAAAAAAGTTGTAAGTAGAACTGAAACAACGAATATGCGAATTTTAGATTTTTTCATGCGCATGAAGTTTACGATAGTTGTTAATAAACAGTGCTTATTTTTTGGGCCTCTCACTATTGGTGTACTTCAACAAAGTGTAAGACTTAGAAATACAAATATAGTACTTCTATTTCATTATTTAATAAATAACAATTCCCTGTACTTGGGTAGAGGCCACATTTCATCATCTACCAGCATTTCCAAAGCATCGACATGCTTCCTAATTTCATCAAAATAAGCTCGTACATCATTTTTATATGCAAGGGCTTTGTCATAAGTGTTTTGTATTCTGTTGGCAGTTCTTCTGGATTCAACCATCTTCTCAACAAGGTCCTTGATTTCTGAAATATGGTTTGATATTTCCTTTATAGTATTTAACTGATTTTTGGAAAGTTTAACAAATGATTTAGAGTCGAGTACATCCTTTAAGCCTTTGGCGTTTTCAATAAGGCGATTTTGATAATGTATTGCGGTAGGTAGTATATGATTTGTTGCAAGATCACCCATTACTCTACCTTCAATCTGTATTTTTTTTGTGTAATTCTCCAATTTAATTGAATACCTTGCTTCAAGTTCAGTCTTCGACATAACATGTTGTCGTTCAAATAGTTTCATGCTCTTTTCAGAAACAAATGCTCTTAATGCTTCGGGAGTAGAGGCATGATTTGATAATCCCCTTTTATTTGCTTCTATTTCCCATTCTGCTGAATATGAATTCCCCTCAAAGCGTATGTCTTTTGAATCCTTGATATATTGTTTTACAACTTCAAAAAGGGCCACTTTCTTTTTTGTGCCACCTTCAATTAGATTATCAACTTCTGACTTGAATTTGGAAAACTGATCTGCGATAATTGAATTTAACACAAACATTGGTTTCGCAGTATTATCGGTAGATCCCACTGCCCTAAACTCAAACTTGTCGCCGGTAAAAGCAAAGGGTGATGTTCTATTTCTATCTGTATTATCAAATAGAATTTCAGGAATTTTAGGTATATCAACAGTAATATCTTTCTCGGCCCTGTTGTTCATTTTACCACGTGATGGCATTTTTTCAATCTCATCCAGAGTTTTTGTAATTTGTTCACCAACAAAAACGGAAATAATTGCAGGAGGGGCTTCATTTGCACCAAGTCGTAGGTCATTACCAGCTGATGCAATACTTGCCCTTACAAGTTCTTCATTATCATGAACTGCTTTTAATATGTTTGCTAATACAGTAATGAACCTAAAATTCTCATCTTGTGTTTTTCCAGGTGACAATAGGTTAATCCCTGTGTCGGTTGCTATCGACCAGTTGTTATGTTTTCCTGATCCATTTACTCCTGCATAAGGTTTTTCGTGTAGTAATACATTAAAATTATGTTTTCTTGCTACTACATCCAGTAAATGCATAAGCAGTTGGTTATGATCAACAGCTATATTTACTTCTTCGTATACAGGAGCACATTCAAATTGATTTGGTGCTACTTCGTTATGTCTTGTTTTGAGAGGAATACCCATTTTATGTGACTCAACTTCAAGGTCTTGCATAAACGCTAGTACTCTATTATGGATTGTTCCAAAATAATGATCAGAAAGTTGTTGGTCCTTTGCAGAAGAATGACCAAATACAGTTTTTCCAGTAAGTACGAGATCTGGACGGGCAGCGAACAGTGCTGAATCTACAAGGAAATATTCTTGTTCCCAACCAAGATTAGCATATACTTTTTCAATATTCTTGTCAAAATATTTACATACTTCAACTGCGGTTGAATCCAGAGCTCTCATCGATTTTAAGAGTGGGGTTTTATAATCAAGCGAATCACCGGTATATGATACAAAAATTGTTGGGATACAAAGAGTATTCTCTACAATAAATGCTGGAGAGGTAGGATCCCATGCAGTATAACCACGAGCCTCGAAGGTACTTCTAATACCTCCGCTTGGAAAACTTGATGCATCAGGTTCTTGCTGAATTAATGAACTTCCACGAAACTCTTCAAGAGCCTTACCATTTTCAATAGGGTTGATAAAAGCATCATGTTTCTCAGCTGTAGATCCCGTTAACGGATGAAACCAGTGTGTATAATGTGTAACACCTTTATTTAATGCCCAGGCTTTCATTGCAGATGCGACTTGATCTGTTATTTTTCTTTCAATACGAACTCCACTTTCAATAGCTTTACTGACTCCGCTATATGCCTCTCTGGTTAAGTATTCTTGCATTACCGACTGATTGAATGTCATCGAACCAAAATAATCTGATGCTTTGTCACTAGGGTAATTAACTTTAATTACTTCTCTGTCAAGTGTTCTTTTAAGTGCCGTAAATCTGAAGTTTGCCATTTCTTTCTTTTAAGTAGTTTTTGTTTTTATCATAAATAATCCAATAAATGTTAGAATACCATTTATTATAAGTAGTTCAAAGCCTATCTGATATCCATTAAAAAACTGCATTGAATAATGGCTTATCACATAGGATAAAATTGGTGCAATAATTGCTATTACAGGAATAAGCTTATCGTTGGTTTTAATTTTTGTGAACAAGCCGAATGAGTATAAACCTAAAAGTGGTCCGTACGTAAAACCTGCAAAAGTAAACAATTGCGCTATAACAGCTTGATTATTAATTAATTTAAAGAGAACGATGACAAAAATAACAATAATTGACATCGAAACATGAACCATATATCGCTTTTTTTTCAAAAGTTTTCCATTGTTTGAATATTTCTTGTCCAACCCTAATATATCAATGCTGAATGATGTTGTTAAGGATGTTAAGGCACTATCAGCGCTTGAATATGCAGCTGATACAAGTCCTATAATGAATACAATTCCAGCTGTTGTTCCAAGATAGTTGAACGCAATGTCAGGAAAAACATGATCGGTTGAAAGAGTAGGAGAAATATTAAAATGACCTGAATATAAGAATAACATTCCACCCAAAAACAAAAATATCAGGTTAACAGGAATAAGCACCAAACTTAATGTAGTCATATTTTTTTGTGCATCTCTTACATTGCGACAGCTCAGGTTCTTTTGCATCATATCCTGATCAAGTCCAGTCATTACAATTGTAATAAATATACCACTTAGAAACAGTTTTATAAAATTCTGTTTTGAGTTTATATCTGTTATAACTAAGCGCGAAAGGTCACTTTCCCAAACATTTGAAATAGCTTCAATTATACCAATATCCATGTGTTTTGTAATAATAAATATTGTTGTAATTACTGCGATCAGCATAAATGTGGTTTGCANTGTGTCGGTCCAAATAATTGTTTTAATACCACCTTTTAAAGTATAAAGTTGAATTAATCCCATAAAGATAGTAACCGTCACCCAGAACGGAATGTTAAAGTAATCGAATACAAATACCTGAAGAACTGATACTACCAGGAACATTCTGAAAGATGCACCAATAATTCGTGAAATCAGAAAATATACTGCCCCTGTTTTATATGCGTAATTCCCGAATCGGATGCCGAGGTAAGTATAAATTGAAGTAAGGTTTAATCTGTAATAAAGAGGCAACAACACGGTTGTTATAATGGCATATCCAAATACATAACCCAATACTATAATAAAGTATGAGAAACCTGTATCACCAACCCATCCTGGAATTGAAATAAATGTAACTCCTGATAGTGATGCCCCAATCATACCGTAAGCGACTACAATCCAAGGCGACTTATGATTACCAATGAAAAAACTCTGATTATCGGCCTTGCGTGATGTAAACCAAGATATAGAAAAGATTATAAAGGTGTAAATTATAAAACTACCAAAAATTAATTCCGGGCTCATAACAACTATAACTTTTCAATTATGGTCTTTAGCTCAAACAAGCTTTTTACTTTGAAATCAGCCATACTTGCGGCTTGATTATCAACATAATCAGATCCAGTAAATATTGTTTTCATGCCAGTGTTGTTTCCAAATTCAATATCACAGAGAGAATCTCCAACCATTATGCTTTTTGCCAAATCTATATCTGGAAAATCAAAAATGGCTTTTTGTGCCATGAACGGCGATGGTTTTCTGCAATTATCCAAAGTTTCAGCTCTGTCAGTACAATAATAAATAGCATCAAGGTTACTGCCCACTTTGTTTATAACTTCAATCATATGATTGTGAACTATAGTTAAATCAGCTTCTGTCATTATACCTATTCCAACTCCTTGTTGGTTAGTAATAACTATAATTCTCTTAAATATTGATGAAAAAAATACCAGACTATCTAAAACTCCGGGAAGAAATTCACATTCCTCAGGTGTTGAAACATAGCCTCCTATAATTTGCTTGTTAATTACCCCGTCACGATCTAAAAACAGTGTCCATGTATTATTAATTTGTTTAAGGAAGGCAGGGATCATGTTGGTTCTATTGTTATTTTAGTTAAGCTACTAATTAAATGCGTGATGAGTTAGTACGTAGAATTTTTATCATTTAATCATTGTTTACCTTGGGAACAAAGTATTTTCAATCTCTTCACAAATTACATGTCCGATAAGAATATGCAACTCTTGAATTCGCGCTGTGTTTTTTGAAGGTGCTTTTATACATACGTCCGAAACTTCATCAACTTTTCCCACTGATAAACCTGTCAGCCCGATAGTGATCATACCTCTTTTTTTTGCTTCCTTAATTGCGTTGACAACATTGGTTGAATTGCCTGAGGTGCTGATGCCGATTAGTACGTCACCACTTTTTCCAGCTGCTTTAATCATACGACTATAAACGTCATCATAACCATAATCGTTACCAACAGCAGTAATAAATGATGAATTTACGTGAAGTGCTTCAGCATACAGAGGATCTCGGTCATAGTTAAATCTACCAGATAATTCAGCTGCTATATGCTGGGCATCAGCTGCACTTCCTCCGTTTCCACATAACAGTACTTTCCCATTATTATTAAAAGCTGTAATGCAATGTTTAGTAGCCTTTTTTATTAAATCAATGTTTTTCTCATCATTCACAAAAAGTTGCTTAGTTGCGATTGATTCTTTTATAGAGTTAATTATGTTCATGGTGGCAAATTTATAAAATATAATTTCTATCATTAGATAGACATACATAATTAGCTTACCTAATAATTTCAGCAGCATAATTATCCCAACTCATATCTTGGGAAGTGGCTGCAACGTTATCCCTGTTTATTGGTTCTTCAATAGCTTTATTCATTGCTAGGATCATCGATTTTATATCACGATCCTGAGCCAGATAACCGTTGAAGCCTTCCTTAACCGTTTCCGAGAAATGTCCAACATTAGTAGCTAACATAGGCATATTAAAGTTATAACCTATAGATTCAACACCTGATGGAGTTGCCGTTAAGTAAAACAACATTATATTGTCGCTTACTTGAAAATATTTGGGAACTTCTTCATTTGGCACGAACTCATTATATACATAAACTAAATCTTTAATATTTAGCTTTTCTATTAGCGCTAGTGGGTTATAATCCTTCTCGTTATCTTGATTCTTTAGGAAAATCTTTTTTGCGACACCAAAAGTTGCATTTTTTACTCTTGTAGATAATTTATTAGAATCGAGAGTGTTCCAAAAAGATTCACCAACAATTAACAGCGATACATCATCACGTTGTTTTGCTAAATTGGCAAAAGCTGCTATCACATTATGCAAACCTTTATATTTTCTAATAAATCCAAAGTAGAGAAACACATATTTTTTCAATCCCATTTCCTTTTTTGCCTTGGCTATATCGAAGTCAGGATTAGGTTTAAACATATCATAAACTGGGTGATAAAGTTTTAATACTTTTATACCACTACCAGTAATTTCCTTACCTCTTTCAATAATCTCAAATTGCCTATCAGGAAAAATTTCTTTGAGTTCATCGGCTGTTTTAAAAGCATGTACAATATATGAATCAGCGTTTTTAATTCCAACCTTTGTGAGTTTGTTATCCAGTGCGCTGCCTTCCTTTTGTATCACAAAATGAAGATCGAATAATACTTCAACTTCTTTAAGCTTTTTCAATCTCCGAGCAATATAACCCATTGGTAATCCTTGTATTGCAATAGCCCATTGGAAAATTACTTTTGATGGCTTTAGTCCTGCAATTAGCCTTACAGTTGCTTTCCAGCTGGCCGGATTATTATAATTAGTAATGTAATGGACCTTAATATTTGTTCCTTCAAGTTGATCAACTTTGCTTTTTTTGTCAATAAAATCTCTAGGAATTATTGCAGGATATTGTTGAGTCCAGGAAACAATATGCACTTCTGTATTCTCTAACTTATCAAAAGCCTTCGCCAGTGAAGTATTGTAATTAGCAATTCCNCCCTTAAACATCGGACCTGGACCAAAACAAACAATTGTGTTTTTACTCTTCATTTAATTCTTATTAATCACGAAGTAACACAAAGTACATTGCCAAGTAACACAAAGGAAGGGATCATATCATTAAAAATTATTCAATCTCTTAGTGCTACTTTGTGATTACCTTAGTGCATCCTTTGTGGTAAAAATATTAATCAATATATGATCAAACTAACCTTTGAGTATAGCTGCATCATATACTCTGCGCATTCCTTCTTCTAAAGATATCCTAGCTTTCCAACCAAATTTTTTCTCAACAAGAGACATGTCACAGTACCTCGAATGTACACCAACAGGTTTGTCTAACAAAGGTTTGATAGTTGGTTTATAGCCTGCAAATGTGGTAAATACATCTATTAAATCTAAAAAAGATGTTAGATTTCCTGAACCTATATTATAAGCAGAACCATCGCTTACGTTATCCATTAAAATTTGGATGAAGTCGATTATATCATCAATATGAACAAAATCACGACCTTGTTTTCCGGAACCCCAAACTTCAAAAGGATTTTCTTTTTTAGCAGCTCGCAAAGCAATTGCAGGAACAGGGTAGTCAGTTTCCTGATCTTCTCCATATCCAGAAAATGGTCGAATACAAACTATTGAAATACCATAATGTGCTGCGGCAATTTGAGCTAAAAACTCTCCTGTAAGCTTTGTCCATCCGTATGTCATATCAGGCGTGCCAAGATTCTTTTTAAAATCGATATCGCCTTCGCTAAGTGCTATCGCTCCTTCGGTTGTTTGAAGACTTGTAGGATATGCAGCGCTCGAACTTGGATATAATACCCGTTCAGGCTTATGACGTGTTATCCAATAGAAGAATTCAGAGTCGATACTTAAATCAAGGGCAACCATTAAAGGATCACCATCAATTTTTAATCTTCCACCTACAATCGCTGCAAAATGGAAAACATCACTGAACTTTTCAAAACCTATCCCGTACTTCTCCTGAATGTATTGCGGTTTTTGACGCATGTAAAAAAGTAAATCCCTGAAATCACCTTTCCAGAAATACAACCTGTGTTCTTTGCCAATTATTTCCAAATCACCTGACATTGTAGATGTATAATCACCTGAAAGCCACTGTGAAGGATGTCTTCCAATACTTAAGTCATCCACCATAAATATACTATCTGTTGTTGTATTGAGTAGTCTCTTAACAACATTGCGACCCACAAAGCCACACCCTCCTGAAACCAAATGTATTTTCATTTTATAATTTTATTGTAATTGTTTTTCAACAGACAACTCTAGTTTATTTTTGTTGCCTCTTTTTATTAATAATGTAAGAATGATTGAATGCGAAAATGATTAAATATCTCACCAAGTCTCATTTACTCATTCAATATTTAATTTTTCTAATATTTGATAGTTTGTTTTTCCACGAGAAATTCTGGAGATCATCTCAGCCAGAAAACCTGTTAAAAATAATTGTGTACCTATTACCATTGCGAGAAGTCCAAAATAAAATAGTGGACGTTCTGTCATTTTGTAGCCTTCCATGAAAAATTTTGCATATGCCAGATATGAGGCAATTACAAATCCAATAAAGAAAATCAACGAACCCATGGAACCAAAGAAATGCATTGGCCTTTGAGCGAAACGTGATACAAAGTTTATCGACAGTAAATCGAGATAACCCTTCATAAACCTGTCAATTCCAAATTTTGTTGTTCCGTATTTACGTTTTTGATGCACTACAATTTTCTCACCTATTTTTGAGAAACCTGCTGACCTAGCAATAATTGGTATATATCTGTGCATTTCACCATACACATCAATGTTTTTTACAACTTCAAGTTTATAGGCTTTTAATCCACAATTCATATCATGTAATTTTGAACTAAAGAGCCGTCTTGATGTCCAGTTAAATATTTTAGATGGAACATTCTTTCCAAACGTAGAATCATAGCGTTTCTTCTTCCAACCTGAAACAATGTCGAGATTTTCTTCAGTAATCATCTTGAACAATCCGGGTATCTCGTCAGGGCTGTCCTGTAAATCAGAATCCATAGTAATTACGACTTCGCCACAGGCAACTTTAAACCCTTCGTTTAAAGCGGCTGATTTACCGTAATTCTTGCGGAAACGAATACCCTTTATTGAAGTATTCTCCTCTGAGAAATTCTGGATAAACTGCCACGAATTATCAGATGAGCCGTCGTCAATATAGATAATTTCAAACGAAAAATGATTGGATCTCATCACTTTAAGTATCCAATCATTTAACTCAATAAGAGATCCTTCTTCATTATATAAAGGAATAACTACTGATATGTCCATATTAATTAGTTGGTTTCTATTTCAGCTGCTTTTTTCTCTTTCACAAATGCAGAAACTATCAACGAAACAACAATATAAAACGCAGGTGCATATACAAAACCAGATAAAAATTGTTTAGCTGGTTCAAGACCTTCTTTGGCATCATCAACTTGCGCATATGCGTCATCTTCTGATAGTCCCATGTTAATTAACATGTCAGCCATACCTTCAATTCTGCAGCAACATCCATTCAGGATCAATTATCTGAAATAATAAGTACGAAAATATCCCGGATACCCATGCTGCAATAATACCAACAATTAGGCCGGTTAAAAACCTGTTGCCATAGTTAAGGCTTTGGTCTATAACAGTTTCTCTTACTTTTTTAATTGATAAAATCATTGCAACTATCACAATACACAAATTTAAAATCCATATGCCTATTGGGACAACCAGACTACTAAACATGTTTATGTCAAGCAGGTAAATAAATGCTGTAATTAAGCAAAAAATAATTCCCGTGATTAGTCCATTCATCAACGAGACCCGAAAAATTGCATTACTTTTATTCATAACTCATAGGTTTTAAAATATTCAACAAAATTAATAAAATGCGTCAAGTATAATAGAATAATTAAATACTTTTTAAATTTAAAGTGATATATTTCTGTCGATCCTCCTAATTAAAAAAGAAGCAAAAAATGTGAAAACAATTACGTACAAAAAATAATATCCAAAATAAAGTATTGATGAAACGATTGGATTATAAGAGAATTCGATAAAAGATAGCCTATTTTGGATTTGATCATCAGAATACAAGCTGGATTGTTCATTTATAGAAATTCTAGTATTATCAAGTATCGAGTTTATATCAATATTAATAACATATTCTAAAAATAAGAACCTGATCGCGGCTATTATCAAGGCAGCAACAATGCCAATAAATAACATGTTTCTAAATGTACAGCCATACGTAATAATTCCTTGATGCATTTTATCCCGATAAAAAATTACCGATCTGTAAACGCTTATAAAAAACACAAGGAATACTATTATATTTAATATTCTAAACTGTTCAAAATTAATAAAATGAAAAATGGAATCGAGTATGCCAATAAACAAACCTATTGCGGCACCCATTAAGATTAGTAGTGTTAAAGGTTTTTGAAGCATTCTTTCCAGAAATCTAAAATTTATGTAAAACTAAATATATTTTTTAAATTATCGATTTGTGTTGTTACAATACTTATTTTTGCCGTGGGTAAGTCTCATACGACCAGCTCCCACTGAATTCCCCCAGGACCGGAAGGTAGCAAGGGTAGGTGGTTGTAGCGGTGCGATGTGAGTAGCTTACCCTTTTTTTGTGCTGCTATTTTCAGCTTATTGACAATAACCAATAACAGAATAATCTGGCAATAACTCTCATAAAATCTTTTCCTATTTTAGCCATCCAACAATATTATTGGCAATGCTGTTAAAAATATATCCTGATTCTCCATCTCCTCGTTATATAAAAAATGTAACGGATATATTTACAAGTGGAGGTTTGGTTATTTTCCCCACCGATACCATTTATGGTCTTGGTTGTAGCATACAACATATTAAAGCAGTTAACAGGATTGCTCAACTAAAAGGAATTAAAAAAGACAAGGCAAATTTTTCAATGATCATTAATAATATGAGTATGATGGCAGAATTCACCAGACCAATTGACAATCATATTTTCAGATTAATGAGAAAGAATCTTCCGGGCCCTTTCACGTTTTTGATAAATGCAAGTAGTAATATTCCTAAGATATTTCAAAGCAAAAAAAAGACAATTGGAATTCGTATACCTGATAATGCAATTGTAAATGCAATTATTGAAGAGCTTGGACATCCCATAATAACATCATCTATTCGTGATGAAGACGACATAGTTGAATACACAACCGATCCGGAATTAATTTATGAAAAATATAAGAACCTTGTTGATGTTGTAATAGATGGTGGATATGGTGATAATGAAGCATCTACCATAGTTGATTGCACTTCTGGAGAACCGATTATTACACGACAAGGAAAAGGTAAACTTGAGGAATAAAAAGTTTTAAAAAAATTTGGTGGTACTAAAAAAATATTATTTTTGCACTCCCAAAATGATGATTCGTTAGCTCAGCTGGTAGAGCATCTGCCTTTTAAGCAGAGGGTCCCGAGTTCGAGCCTCGGACGAATCACCAGAAAAATAGCCTGTTCGCATATTGTGGACAGGCTATTTCTTTTTGTCAAATTTCATATTTTTGATATTTGATAAATTTAGTTTTATGCGTATCTCACTATTAGTTATTTCCATTTTTTTCTTTCAAAGTTCATTTTCTCAATGGAACCCAGATGCTGGAATAATTAAACCGATTACAACTAATGCAATAATCAGTGTAAGTTCCGGTACAAATATAGATGCCATCAACGATGGTAATTTGCAAACATATTGGGAGTCAGCAAATCCCTTACCCTCTAATTATATACAACGAAATGACTTGAATATATTTCTTCATAAATCTAAATTCAGTTTGAATACTGATGCAATAAATGCTATTGATGGAAATACTGATTCAAAATATGTGGTAAAAGAAGGTTCTTTGAAGATCAAATTTAACAGGCCAGAGCATATTTTCTTGTTTTCAATTAAGATTAATACAACTGATACTGTTTGGATAACAATAAATCAGGAAAGACCTATTAATTATTTGCCATCTGAAAATTATAGCTTAAAAGAGATTGATCTTTCGAACGTAGAAGATGTAAAATTGATAGTGCTATTTTCCAACCAACCATTTGAGATTTTTGAAATAGCAGGATTATTTGAAATGCCTACAGAAGAGGTTATTTTTGATCTCGGAAGTAACCAGAATATTGGATGGATCAGTAGCAGACACTTTAATGGTAATGGGGTAGAGTCAATTTCTGTGTTTACGTCAGATAATAGGAATGATTGGCAAAAAGTTGCCTCGCTTAATCCTTTGGCAACAGCTTTTATTCCCCAATTAATATCGCCTGAAGTCGATGCCAGATATATAAAATTAATTTATGAATTAGAACCACGATCGTATCAGAAAGCCAAATTGCAGGAGTTTAAAGCCTATGATCGATACGGGCCTTATGGTAAACCAAAGCCTGCGAAGTCCGCTACAAAAACATATTCACAGTCATTTGGCATCAACACAGTTTGGGGATGGGGCTATTATGTTTATTCTGACTTGTTAACAAAAGAGCAAGGCCCGGGACTATTCAATAAAGTTGCCAAACTTGTAAGGAACTATCATAGTATTAATTGGGACATTAACAAACCTACTGATAATCCGGGCTACGAGAATATGCAGAATGGAAATGGAACTATCTCAAAAGAATGGCTTAATTGGGGTAAGGAATATAATATATGGAAAACTGCAGGATTTGATATTGATGCATGTATTATGTTCAATAATGATAATTTTTCGGATTCTCTTTGGTCTGATACAGAAAATGAAGCGCTTGAATATGGAAGATATTTTGCAGAATATTTCTCAAAAAATACTTCATTGGTCTCACTAGTTGAAGTTGGTAATGAGCCTTGGGAATATTCCAAACCTGTATATCGTAATATATTATCAGGAATGAGTAAAGGGCTGAAATTAAACTCAAAGAATCTTGTCGTATTGCCTTGTGCAACACAGGCTTATAGCGTTAGTTTAGAATACGATAACTATATTTCCGAGTTTGTAAATTCAAGAAATTCAAAGCATGTTGATGGACTTAACACTCATCTTTATTCATATACATTCAATTATAATGGTGACAGAATTGCCGTTAACCCTGAAGATCTTCGATCAGAAGTTTGGTCTGTAAATAATCTGAGTACATTTTCCAAAAGTAATTTAAATGATTTGCCTGTATATGTTACAGAATTTGGTTATGATAGTGAAGGTGGAGGTGATGATTGTATACACGATGTTTGTATAAATGAATTTGAGCAGGCTATCTATGGTACACGAATGGCCCTTATCCTTTACAGACTTGGAACAGAGCAGTTTTATTGGTATTATTTTGCAAATGTTGATTATATTTCAATGTTGCATAATCGTGCTGGATTAACATCGTCGTATAGCAAGGGATTTCAGAAAAAGCAATCTTTTAAGTCATTTGAATTGTTGCAGAAATTATTGGGTGATTATTATTTTCATCATATTATCATGGAAAATAACGATGTATATGCTTATGCATTTAGTGATGCGTCAGGAAAAATAAAAAGGGTAATTGCATGGAGGCCAACTTCAAATGATCACAATAAGCAACTTTGGATGACTTTGCCCTTCTCAGAAGTGATAGATGAAGTTATTCCCTTAGTTTCTGGTGACGGCTATAAGGACAATACATCATATGTCAGAGGTGTTAACGAGTTAAAGATAAGTTTGTCAGGTGTTCCTGTGGTAATTAAAATTAAGGACTGATTCTTCCAAAAAAAATACTCTGTCATCATGAATCCATCGATGCAAAATATCATCTTAACATCAACTAATTATACTAATATCAATGAGTAAATTATTATTTTTGCTAACTTAATTATAAACTAACTATTCATATGAAAAAATATTCTTTGTTCAGTCTGTTGGCTTTAGTTCTTTTTGGTTTTCAGTCAGTTGCACAGCAAGATCCTGTGATAATTGAAAAACCAAATCTAAAATTGGAAAGTAACCTGATGACACCTGAAGTATTATGGGCATTTGGACGTGTGAGTGATCCGCAGGTTTCACCTGATGGCAGGACAATTCTTTATGGTGTATCATATTATTCAATTGAGCAGAATAAAGGTAATAGAGAACTTTATTCAGTTGAGGTTGATACTAAAGAAGTAATTCGTCTTACACGGTCACTAAAAAGTGAATTTAATGCAATTTGGAAACCCGACGGCAGTAAGATAGGGTTCTTAACTTCCGAAAGCGGATCTGTTCAGCTTTGGGAGATGAGTCCTGATGGGAGCGACAGAAGACAAATATCAATAATTGAAGGAGGTATTACCGGATTTAAATATTCGCCTGATCAAAGCAAGATTCTATATACAAAAGATTTAGAAATAGAAGAAAAATTTAAGAATCTTTATGAAGGACTTCCTCTCGCTACGGGCCGATTGATGGATGATCTAATGTACCGTCATTGGGATCATTGGGTTGACACTTACAGCCATGTTTTTGTTGCCGATTATGATGGAACGCAATTAAGCAATCATAAGGATATTATGGAAGGAGAGCCTTACAATTCCCCTTTGAGTCCGTTTGGTGGAATTGAGCAAATAAGCTGGAGTCCTGATAGTAAAGTGATAGCATATACTAGCAAGAAATTATCAGGTAAGGAAGCAACTTTGTCAACAAATTCTGCTATATATTTTTATGATCTAAAATCCGGTGAAACAAAAAATATGACCGAAGGAATGATGGGCTTTGATGTCGGACCTGTTTTCTCTCCGGATGGAAATTATTTTGCTTGGGAAAGCATGGAGCGGGATGGTTATGAATCAGATCAAAACCGCCTCTTTATTATGAATTTAAACACTGGCGAAGTAAATTATGCAACCAAGAATTTTGATCAAAACGTTCGTAGCATAAACTGGACAGCAAATAGTAAAGATATTTATTTTACAAGCGATTGGCATGGTGCTTTCCAGATATACAAGTACGATCTTAACTTAGGTGAAATAATTCAAATAACTGAAGGATTGCAAGATTATCGAAGTGTAGCTTTAGCAGGAAAACAACTTGTTGCTACAAAACAAACTATGGCAATGCCTACTGAGTTATTTTTAGTTAACGCAAAGAGTGGTGCAGAAACTCAAATTACTTTTACAAACAAAAACCTGCTTGATAAGATTACAATGGGGAAAACTGAAGAACGCTGGATTAAAACTCACGATGGTGAGGATATGCAAGTATTCATAATTTATCCTCCTAACTTTGATGCCAATAAGAAATATCCTGGTTTACTATATTGCAAAGGTGGCCCCCAGGGACCATTGAGCCAGAGTTTTCATTATAGATGGAATTACCAGATTATGGCTGCTAATGGGTACATTATTGTTGCACCTGCACGACGAGGTGTAAGTGGTTTCGGACAAGCATGGCAGGAGCAAATTAGTGGAGACTATCACGGGAAAAGTATGCAGGATTATTTGACTGCTATCGACGAATTATCTAAGGAACCATTTATTGATGAAAATAGACTAGGTGCAATAGGAGCGAGTGCAGGGGGTTATGCAGTTTTTTATCTGGCTGGAAATCACGATGGTAGATTCAAAGCCTTCATTGCACATGATGGTATCTTTAACGAAGAAGCACAATATCTTGAAACGGAAGAATTGTGGTTTGAGAATTGGGACAAAGGGGGCCCTTTCTGGGAAAAAGGAAATAAAGTGGCACAGGAAGCATATGCACATTCACCTCATAAATATGTACAGAATTGGGACACTCCGATTCTTGTAATTCATGGAGAGCTTGATTACAGAGTCGTTGTAACTCAAGGGATGACAGCATTTAATGCCGCTATCTTGAAGGATGTACCAGCCGAATATCTTTACTTCCCTAATGAAAATCACTGGGTGCTCAGACCTCAAAATGGGATACTCTGGCAACGTACGTTTTTCAACTGGCTGGATAAGTGGCTTAAAAATTAATATGTAAGTTACTGGAATACAAAGTGTGCAAGTTAAGTTAGTATTAGTTATGTTTGCAACTTCAAATTAAAGTAATGCACTTAATAGTATATTTTTAATATTTTTATTCCTATAAAGATCATCCAAGAAATAAATAATAGTTTATGAAAATCACAATAGTTGGAACAGGATATGTTGGTTTAGTAACCGGTGCCTGTTTTTCAGAAGTAGGTATTGAAGTAACTTGTGTTGACATTGATGAAAAGAAAATCGAAGATTTGAAAAATGGTATCATGCCAATTTACGAGCCAGGCCTGGAAGCAATGGTTTTACGTAATATAAAAAAAGGTCGTCTTAATTTCAGCACAAAACTGAGTGAATGCCTTGATGATGTAAGCGTAGTTTTTGGAGCGGTAGGAACACCACCAGATGAAGATGGGAGCGCTGATCTGAAGTATGTTTTGCAAGTAGCTACAGAGGTGGGCCAGCATATGAATGACTATCTTCTGATGGTAACTAAAAGTACCGTGCCAGTTGGCACTGCTGAAAAAGTAAGAATAGCAATTAATGACTCCCTTGCGAAAAGAAATGCTGATATCAAATTTGATGTAGCCTCAAATCCTGAGTTTTTGAAAGAGGGTGCTGCCATTGATGATTTTCTTAAACCTGATAGAATTGTAGTTGGTGTTGATTCTGCAAGAGCAGAAAAAGTAGTAGAGAAACTTTATAAACCATTTACAATGAATGGCCATCCAATCATCTTTATGGATATAGTTTCTGCCGAGATGACAAAGTATACTGCTAACTCAATGCTGGCAACAAAAATTAGCTTTATGAACGATATTGCTAATCTTTGCGAAATAGTCGGTGCTGATGTAAACGCTGTACGTAAAGGTATTGGATCAGACAAAAGAATTGGGAGGTACTTCATCTATCCAGGAACCGGGTATGGTGGTTCATGCTTTCCAAAGGATATTAAAGCGTTGATAAAAACATCAGATGACCTGGGTTATGATATGAAAGTGCTTAAGGCTGTTGAAGATGTTAATGAAAGACAGAAGTCAGTATTAATCACTAAAGCTAATAATTACTTTAACGGAGATCTTAAAGGCAAAACTTTTACAATGTGGGGATTGTCATTTAAACCGCAAACTGACGACATGCGTGAAGCCCCTTCACTTGTTGTAATTCAGAAACTTCTAGATGCCGGAGCAAATGTAAGGGCATACGATCCAATAGCAATGGATGAAGCAAAGCATATTATAGGTGATAAGATTGAGTATTTTAACGATATGTACGAAGCTTTAATGGATAGTGACGGGTTATTCATAATTACAGAATGGCCGGAATTTAAGTTTCCTGCATTCAAGGTTGTTAAAAAATTACTTAAGAAACATGTAATATTTGATGGCAGAAATATTTATGATACTGGTGATATGAAAGACAATGGATTCGACTATTTTGGTATCGGAGTTGAACTGACCAATAAAGACTAATCTTTTTGACTGTATTTCATCGCAGTCTGTTAATATAGTAACTATGAAACGAATATTAGTAACAGGTGGTGCTGGATTTGTAGGGTCACATCTTTGTGAAAGATTACTTAACGAAGGCAACGAAGTAATTTCATTAGATAATTACTTCACAGGTCAGAAAAAGAATATTGAGCATTTGATGGATAATCACTATTTTGAAATAATTCGTCATGATGTTACAATGCCTTATTTTATTGAAGTAGATGAAATTTATAATCTTGCCTGTCCCGCATCACCAATACACTACCAGTACAATCCAATTAAAACTGTAAAAACTTCCGTAATGGGAGCAGTAAATATGCTTGGCCTTGCTAAGCGTATTAAGGCAAAAATTTTACAAGCTTCAACAAGTGAGGTATATGGTGATCCTCAAATTCACCCTCAAACAGAAGATTATTGGGGATATGTAAACCCAATTGGAGCCAGAGCATGCTATGATGAAGGCAAGCGAGTGTCTGAAACCTTATTTGTAAATTATAATACACAAAATAATGTAAGGATTAAGATAATCAGAATATTTAATACTTATGGTCCACGCATGCATCCTAATGATGGTAGGGTTGTTTCAAACTTTATTGTACAGGCACTCCGAGGAAATGACATAACTGTTTACGGGACTGGAAATCAAACCAGAAGCTTTCAGTATATTGATGACCTTATATCTGGAATGACTAAAATGATGGCGACAAATGATGACTTTACAGGACCTGTTAACATTGGTAACCCAAACGAGTTTACTATTTTGGAACTAGCAGAAAAAGTAATTGATATTATTGGCAGTAAGTCTAAAATCGTTTTTGAAGATCTTCCAATGGATGACCCAATGCAACGGCAACCTAATATTTCACTAGCCAAAAGTGAGCTAAATTGGGAACCAAAAATAAAACTCGATGAAGGACTTAAGACCACTATTAAATTCTTTGATGAACTACTTAGGGAACAATAGAATGCTTAAATGAATAAATGCTTAAATATTCTAATACATAAACATTTACTGAACCATACATTAAGCAATTAATAATATCAAGGTTAGCATGAACAATATTGTAGTCACAGGTAGTAATGGACAACTTGGATCGGAGATAAGAGCAATAGCATCACAATTTTCGGATTATAATTTTATTTTCACCGATGTGGACGAATTGGATATAACTAAGAGCATTGAAGTAGAGTTGTTTTTTAGAAAGAATAATATTTCTGTATGTATTAACTGCGCTGCTTATACTGCTGTTGATAATGCTGAAGATGAACGTGAACTTGCAATGCTTATCAACTATGAATCTGTAGAGAATCTTGCTAATGTATGCAACGTAAATAATACTCTGTTAATTCAGATTTCCACCGATTATGTCTTCAACGGTCAGCAATATAGGCCATATGTAGAAACTGATTTGCCTGCTCCTGATTCATACTATGGATTAACAAAACTAAAGAGTGAACAAGCCGTAATGGAGATTGCAAAGAAATCCATTGTTATACGTACTTCATGGCTCTATTCATCATTTGGGAATAACTTTGTCAAAACTATGATGAGACTCGGACGGGAGAGGGATGAGCTTGGAGTAGTAGTTGATCAAATTGGTACCCCAACATTTGCAGCTGATTTGGCTAATGCAATTATGAAGATTATTCAAAAAACTGGAGATAATCATATAAATGAAATTTATAACTATAGTAATGAGGGTGCTATTAGCTGGTATGATTTTGCCAAAGCAATAATGGCACATGCTAATATAAATTGTAGAGTTAACGCAATCGAGTCGAAAGACTTTCCTTCTAAGGCAAAGAGACCATACTATAGTGTGTTGAATAAAGCTAAAATCAAAAATGATTTTCAAATAGATGTACCATATTGGTTGGATAGTCTGAAAGTTATGATTAGTAAGCTTGACTGATTAACTTTAAAATAAATTTCACAACTACTTCTCCAATTTTTCTATGCTACATTAAACTGATAAATATGAATACACAAATAGATAGCGCAGTACTTGATAAAGCTAATGTTTGGCTCACGGGTAATTATGATGAAGAAACCAAGGATCGTATTAAGGAAATGATGGAGAATGATCCCCACGAATTAAATGAATCTTTCTATCGCGATCTTGAATTTGGTACAGGAGGCCTCAGGGGAATAATGGGTGTAGGTTCAAATCGGATGAACAAATATACTGTTGGTGCAGCAACACAAGGAATGGCCAACTATTTGAAAATGAATTTCCCAGAACTGGATATTATTAAAGTTGCCATTGCCTACGACTCACGGAATAATAGTAAGTATTTTGCTAAAATCACTGGTGATGTTTTTTCAGCTAATGGCATCAAAGTATATATGTTTGATGATTTGCGGCCAACTCCTGAATTGTCATTTGCAATTAGGCATTTCGGTTGCCAGGGAGGAATTGTAATAACTGCATCACACAATCCAAAAGAATACAATGGATATAAGGCATATTGGGATGATGGAGGCCAGCTAATAAGTCCTCACGACACAAACGTTATAAAGGAAGTTCTTAAAATCAAGGATATCTCTAATGTTAAATTTGATGGAAATAAGGAGTTGATTAATATTGTTGGTGAGGATGTAGACAAAGTTTATCTCGATAAAATCCATTCCCTTTCACTCTCCCCGGAAGCTATTATGAGACAAAAAGATTTTAAAATAGTTTATACACCTATTCATGGGACAGGGTTTCCGCTTGTTCCTAGGATATTAAGCAAATATGGTTTTGAACAAGTGTATATTGTAGATGAACAAGCTTCTCCAGATGGTAACTTTCCAACAGTTAAATCTCCGAATCCGGAAGAACCTGCTGCTCTTGAACTTGCCATTCAAAAGGCAAAGGAACTAAACGCCGATCTTGTAATGGCGACTGATCCTGATGCTGACCGTGTTGGTATTGCTATTAGAAAAGGGGAGGAGATAATACTTCTCAACGGAAACCAGGCTGCTTCATTGTTAATCTATTATCTGATTACCAAATGGCGTGAGAATGGTAAACTAACAGGTAATGAGTATATTATCAAAACTGTTGTTTCCACTGAATTAATGGCTAAAATTGCCGATAAAAATAAAGTTACTTATTTCGATACTCTTACCGGATTTAAGTTTATTGCTGACGTAATCAGAAAGAATGAGGGAGTCAGTACATTTATTGGTGGTGGTGAAGAAAGCTATGGATATTTGGTAGGTGATTTTGTAAGAGATAAAGATGCAGTTATTTCTTGTGCTATGATAGCTGAAATAGCAGCATGGGCTGCTGACAAAGGGATGAGTCTTTACGATCTGTTATTGGATATTTATATTGAATTTGGTCTTCATAAAGAAAAACTGATTTCTGTTGTAAGAAAAGGAAAGTCAGGTGCTGAAGAAATTCAGACAATGATGAAGGAGTTTAGAACCAATCCACCGTTAAGCCTAAATAAGTCAAAAGTGGTTTTAATAAAAGATTACCTGAGCGGCATTTCCAGAAACATTGAAACCGGTTTGGAAGAATCAATTGGCTTGCCATCTTCAAATGTATTGCAATTTTTTACAGCAGATGGTGGCAAGGTAAGTGTAAGGCCTTCAGGAACTGAACCTAAGATTAAGTTTTATTTTGGAGTAGTAGCACCCTTAGCAAATAAATCTGATTATTCAAGGGTA
>NYYH01000021.1 GCA_002686705.1 Bacteroidota bacterium | reverse complement strand
TTCTGTGCATTAATTGCTGCAATTTTATTTGTTTCACTTTGGGCATATTGATTCATTGAATCAGTTCTTACAGCATTTTGCTCATTGATAGTTGCACCTAATTTATCATAAAATTCATTTCATTACATACCGCTTCCTGATTGATTCGGAATATGTCTGTCTCTCTTTTCATTTTTTTTGAAATGAACAGATATATTGTAAAGGGTTCTTACAGCTTTACCTTCTACTTTTCCTGGTACCCATCTAATTGTTTCTATAATTTTCGTTGCCTCTTCGGTACAACCTCCCCCCAAATACTTAAGAGTTATAATGTTTGAGGGAAGTCCATTCGTTTCTATAATAAACGATAATTCAACTTCTCCCTCAAGACCGAGCTTTGCAGCAGCATCAGGGTACGTAAGTTTGCTATATATAAATTCAGAAACAGATTTTGACCCAGGATCAAGGATTGCTTGTGGAATAGTATCAACCTGTTTTAGAGTATAAATATTCCCGGAGATGTCAACAGGCTCAAAAGGTAGAATAATGTGTTCATATCCTCTTCTACGACTTAGCTTTCGAAAGCTCTTAATATTATACTTCAATTCAAAGTTTGAACTCCCACTTACAGGTTTTCCATACATTCTGGCAGGTTTCCATAAAATTAACTTAAAAATCGATATTGCGGATGAGTCTAGTTTCACAGAAATACTCTTTTTTATGCTGTAATTAATAACTTTACCGGTTTGATCAGTTGTAAAATCAATAACAACAGTACCCTGAGTATTACTTAATAGTTCTTCCTTTGGATAATCCAGATAATGTTTCAAAAAAGATTTCAGGGCTTTTGGCCCCATAACTGGCTTTAGCTCTGTATATTGAGCAAGCCCAGAATAGGAACATAAAATAAGGAACAATCCGATAATACTCGGCCGTAAGATCGACATAGAACTAATCTTTAATTGTAAATCGAAAATCACTAAAACAAGCACCAAAATACAAATAAATAACTATATTCAACCCTTAATGAATCAAATTAAATTGATATTTTAGTAGTTTCATTTTAAACTTTTGAAGAAATCGTTGTAATGAACTTTAGTAGGAATAATCGCACAGAAAATGCAGATGAATTTATTTTTGGTATACGACCGATTATAGAAGCTATTAACGCAGGAAAGGAAATAGATCGGATATTTATTAAACAAGGTTTAAGGAGTGATTTGTACAGGGAATTAATGGACTTGATAAAGCAGGATAATATACCGCATAAATTTATACCAATTTTTAAACTCAACAGAATTACACGGAAAAATCATCAAGGTGTAATTGCTTATATTTCACCAATATCATTTGGAAATATTGAACAAATTATTCCGACTTTATATGAAGAAGCCATAGAACCCCTGATATTGATATTGGACAAAATAACTGATGTTCGAAACTTTGGGGCTATATTGAGAACAGCAGAAAGTACTGGTGTTAATGCAGTTATTTTTTCTTCGCAGGGTTCTGCTCTACTTAATTCAGGTACTATAAAATCTTCAGCCGGCGCAATCTATAATATAGCGATTTGCAGAAGCGATAATTTAAAGAATACTATAGATTTTTTAAAAAATAGTGGATTGAAAATTATATCCGCTACCGAAAAAGATGGTGAGTTATTTTATAAAGCTGATTTGAAAGGACCATTAGCTTTTATTATGGGTTCAGAAGGTGAAGGTGTGAGTGGTGAGTATTTAAAGCGCTCTGATATGAAAATTATGATTCCTATGCTTGGTAATACAGCTTCGTTAAATGTGTCAGTAGCAGCAGGTGTACTACTTTATGAGGCTGTAAAACAAAGAAGTTTATCGTAGGATAGTTATTTAGAACATAAAAAAAACTCCGATAATTATTGTCGGAGTTTTTTGTTATGGCTTCTATTTGATATAAACTATCTTCTAGCTTCTTTAATTCTGGCTTTTTTACCACGGAGATTACGGAAATAAAAAATTCTGGCTCTGCGAACAACGCCAACTTTATTCACAACAATTTCTTCAATAAATGGTGATGCAACAGGGAAAATCCTTTCTACACCTATGTTGCCAGAAATCTTTCTTACTGTAAATGTGGCACTTGGGCCACTACCAACACGCTGAAGTACAACACCTTGATACTTCTGTAAACGTTCTTTATTTCCTTCTTTTATCTTATAAGTTATAGTTATTGTATCCCCAGCTTTAAACTTTGGAAACTTATTTACTTTAACTGTGTCGTCTACAAATTCTATTAATTCGTTCTTGCTCATCGATTTAAGTTTTTATGAGTGGTTTTCTCAAAAAAGTGTGCAAATATACAGCAATTTATTCAACGACAATTTTTTTCTGAATAATAATTTCTTCTTTTATTAAATCTATTTTGTTAGTAAATATAAGAGCTGTTAATTATTTACTTAATTTTTTATTGTGCAATAAATAGTGCCGAATGTTTGTAATTATTAGTGACTTAATTAGTTGATGGTTGTTGACTAACTTTAATTCATGTAATTTTACATTTTCACAAATAAAATTGCGATGTTACGACATATAGTAATGATAAAACTTAAAGATCATGTTGATGTCAGGTTAGTTTCTGATGAATTTAAGGTGTTATTAGAAGCCCTGGAACAATCTATAGATTCGCTACTAAAGATAGAGGTTGGGCTCAATATAAGTACAAAAGCGTCGGCCCAGGATATTGTGTTAATTGCCGATTTTGACAATGTTGACGGTCTTAACATGTATCGTGTACACCCTGAACATGTTGTTGTGCTTGATTATTTAAAGGAAGTAATGGAAAAAGCTGCTGTAGTTGATTATATTATTTAGTCTCTACGTCAAGTCCTAATTCTTCGCTAAGCATCGACTGAAGTCTTTGAGGCGAAATCCGGTATTTAATCTGCCCCTTAATGCTGTATGAAATTTTACCAGTTTCTTCCGAAACTACAATAGCAATGCAATCAGAAACTTCACTAATGCCAATAGCAGCCCTGTGTCGTAAACCAGTGCGAGCAGTAATTTGTTTTTTAGTTACAGGTAATATGCATCCGGCTGCCCTTATTTTATTGCCCGTAATAATCATCGCTCCATCATGGAGAGGGCTATTTTTAAAGAAGATATTTTCTATTAGCTGCGAAGAAATGCCTGCATCAATTAGTTGACCTGTTTTAACATATTGATTAAGTTCATTTTGGCGGGTAATAACCAAGAGTGCACCGGTTTTCTGTTCAGCCATATGCTGACAAGCTACTACGACTGGGAAAATGTCAAAATCAAACACGTCTCTGAAAACTGTATTTAATATTTTAAATTTTTTCCCATATTTTTTTAAAAAGTTAGGTGTCCCTAAAGCCAATAGAAATTGTCGTATCTCGGGCTGAAAAATGATTATTAGTGCAACTAAACCAACGCTTATAAAAGCACCTAAAATCTCAGACAAAAGTTCCATTTGAAGTGCAGCAACTAGTTTCCAAATAAGGAATAGAGCAACAATCCCGAAAAAGATATTAATTGCGACTGTACCTTTCAGCATTTTGAAGAGTGTGTAAAGAAGTACTGCTACTAATAATACATCTACAAGGTCTAAGAAACGAATATCAATAAATAGAAGGTTCAATGGTATTGATTTTGTTCAAAAATAAACAATATACCAAAACAGGTGAAAACTCAATTAAATTATTATTTAAAAATCAAAACTTTTAAAATGAATATTAATAATAATCGACTATTCGAACAGATAATAAGTACTTTATTGAAGTAGACAAAATATTTTTCCTAATTTAGCACTAACTATAACTCAAGAAACTGTAAGAAAATGAAGAACCAAATTTCCCTTAATGTTCAATGCCCACATTGTTTATCTTCTTTAATGGATTCTAAGCGTAAATTAAAAGGATACCCTTCTATTAAGCTAAATATAATTACACTTGAGGATAAAGGGATAATTCGCATATGCTCGGTTTATGAGTGCTTTGACCATGAAGCAAATATTGATATTAGGGACAAAACTATCGTGGATTTTTATTGTCCAAGTTGTAATAAAGAACTACTGGTAAAAGAAGAGTGTAAAATTTGTGGCGGTCCAATGGTGTCATTTGATATGCTAGTAGGAGGAAGGGTAAACATTTGTTCCAGAAAAGGTTGTTCAAACCATTATGTTGCATTCAGTGATCTGTCAGATGAACTTGCCAGATTTTATGACGAATATGGAGACTAGTGTAGCATAATTAAGGTACATCTAATTTTCCCTTAGCAAATTCTGGGTAATTGCTGACCAGAGAGCATTTCAATTACTCTTTTACCACCTACAGCTGTGTTTAACCAAGCCATTCCTTTATGGTCTTCACTGATCTCACCAATAATAGAAGCCTCTTTTCCAAGGGGATTTTCTTTCATTTTATCGAGAATACTTTGTGCATCTTCATGGCCCACTACCATAACTACTTTACCTTCGTTGGCAACATATAATGGATCGAATCCAAGTAATTCACATAACCCTCTGACGTTTTCGTGTATTACAAGTTTGTCCTCATCTATTTGGATACCGTAACCACAACCAGTTACCAGTTCTGACAAAACTGTACCTAATCCTCCACGAGTTGCGTCACGCATAAACTTTATATTGTTACTTGTTTTTAAGGCATCGCTAATTAAGTGATTTAAACAAGCACAATCAGAAGCTATGTCAGTTTGTATATTTAGTTCATTACGGGCAGTCATAACCGACATCCCATGATCACCAATACTACCATTAATAATAATCTTGTCCCCTGGCTTAATATCTTTACCAAAACTAATTGCAATGTTTTTTTTATCCAAGATTCCAATTCCCGATGTGTTAATAAATACCTTATCACATTTGCCTCTATCAACTACCTTTGTGTCTCCTGTAACAATTGTTATCCCTGCCTTTTTTATATCATCAGCCATTGAAATTACTATTTTCTCCAAGTCATTATATGAAAAACCTTCTTCGATAATAAACCCAACACTTAAATATAGTGGCCTTGCTCCAGATACAGCCAGATCGTTAACAGTTCCGGCAACTGCAAGATTTCCAATATTACCCCCAGGAAAAAAAATAGGGTCAACCACAAATGAATCAGTGGTATATGCTATATTACTTCTATTTAGTGCAATAATGGCTGAATCAGATTTTTGGCTTAAAATCGGATTTGCAAAATGCTTTGCGAAAAGGTTGTCAATTAGATCGTGGCTAAGTTTACCACCACTTCCATGACCAAGTAGTATCTTTTCTGCCTTATCTTTCATTGGTTTAAATTCATAATTAACATTCATCAGTTACCTGTTGTATAAATAATATGCATGACATGAGCCTTCGTTTGAAACCATACAAGCTCCAACAGGATCAGTTGGTGTACACACTTTTCCAAACAAACCACAATCTTTTGGTTTCTTTTCTCCTCTAAGTATCAATCCGCAAATACATCCTACTGGTTCTACTGTCTCTTCAACCTCAACTTCTATCATTTTCTCAGCATCATGCATTTCATAATCTTTCTTGATATTTAGTCCGCTATTCTTCAGGATACCAAGTCCACGCCACCAATCATCTCTATATTCAAATATTTCTTCTAACATTTGTTGAGCTACGATATTACCCTCAGGTTTTACTACCCTTGTGTATTGTATTTCAACTTTCGGATCATTGTTTTCTATTTGTGTTACGAGCATATGAATAGACTGCATTATATCAACAGGTTCAAATCCACTAATTACAACTCCCATATTGTACTTTTTTGGGATATTCATATAAATACTTTGGCCAGTAATAGTACTGACATGGCCAGGACCAATATATCCATCAATATTAACCCCATCATCTATAAGTGCTTCCATTGCAGGAGGCATAACCTTATGTGCACTATAAACATAAAAGTTTTTTAGACCTGCAGTTCGAGCTTTAAGAATGCCAGCAGCAGAGGACGGGGCAGTTGTTTCAAATCCTATTCCAAGAAAAACTATCTTCTTACTTTTGTTCTTTTTTGCAATGAGCATTGCATCAAGTATTGAGTATACAATTCGTACATCTGCACCCGAAGCTTTTTCCTTTTCAAGTGTTGACGATGAACCCGGCACCCTAATTAAGTCACCAAAAGTGGTTATTATTACATTATCGAGGCGGCTATACGCTATTGCTTTGTCAATATATTCACGACTAGTAACACACACAGGGCAACCAGGACCAGATACTAACTCAACAGTTTCTGGAAGTAAGTAGGGCAAGCCGAATTTTTGAATAGACATTGTGTGGCCACCGCAAACTTCCATTATTCGTATTGTCTTTGTGGAAATACTTTTGATCTGTCCGGCAAAGTATTGTACAATGTCTTTATTTCTATATTCATCTATATACTTCATCTCATACTTATTATACACCGGTTTCGATTCTCTTCTTTATCCATCTCCTCATTGAGTTTTTTGAATTCTTCAAATGTCTTTAGAATCTTGTTGGCTTCCTCTGTATCAAGCTTTTGAATAGCGAAGCCAGTATGTATCAGCACAAAGTCACCAACTTTAACATCTTCATCAGATAGTAAATCCAGACTTGTACTATAGCTTGACTCACCCACAGTACATATTGCGATATCTCCTTCTATACTATCTACCCTTGCAGGAATACTTAAACACATATATTTTTATTTTAAGTTATCATTATTGTTGAAAAGTGCTAATCAAGCCAACAACCAATTATTCAATTCTCCCCAACTCCCTTCTTTTAGCGGCAATTGCTAACTGTCCTAAGGCAATACCGCCATCGTTTGATGGTATTTGTGCTTGTGTGTAATAATTAAACCCATTTTCTGACAATTTTATCTCCGTTTTTTCAAGTAATATGCTATTCTGAAATGTTCCTCCAGACAGAACTACATTATTAATACCTGAGCTATTGCGAATATGTTTTGCTACATCAACAATAACATTAACCATTGTATTATGAAATTTGCCTGAGATTTTATCAATTGGGATCCCATTCAATAGATCACTAATTATTTCCTCAAATGTACTTTTAAAGCTAATGTTATTCTTTAATGAGAACGAATAACTAGTAGCAATGGTTGTGTCAGTAGCTGATTCGAGTTGCATTGGTGCTTCAGCATGATATGCAGCACTCTGACATACTCCTAATAAAGCCGAAATAGCATCAAATAAACGTCCAGCACTACTCGAGAGCGGAGAGTTCAACTTGATTGCTAACATACTTTGAACTGTTTGAAGACTGAAGGCGTCAATTTCTTTAAATAAGAATGGGTATTTGCTAATAGCTTCCTTACCAAAATAATGGAATAGATAAGCCGTCATCATTCTCCAAGGATCTTTTGTGACAGCATCGCCACCTGGCTGCATGATGTATTCAAGATGTGTGATTCTTTCATAATCAGCTAGATCGCAAATGAAAAATTCACCTCCCCAAATATTTCCATCATCACCATAACCAGTTCCATCAAAACTAACTCCTATTACTTTTTCATCTAACTTATGCTCGGCCATACATGATGCAATATGAGCATGGTGATGCTGCACTTTGGTGACAGGTATGTGCATTTGTTCCACATATCTTGACGACAAATAATCGGGATGCATATCCATTGCTGCCAGCTGGGGTTTAAATCTGAACAAACCGCTAAATCTGACCACTGATTCTTCATAGAATTCGAGAGTTTCCAAATTTTTCAGATCCCCAATATGCTGACTCATTATTGCCTGATTACCTTTTCCAATGCAAAAGCAGTTTACAAGTTCTGCGCCTCCTGCAAATATTCCTTCTGTTTGTAGGCTTAATAGCATAGGAGAGGGGGCGTAACTCCTGGATCTCCTTATCATTCGTGGAATTTTGTTTATAACCTTTGTAACAGAGTCATCGGTGCGGTTATATATTTCACGATTATATGTAACAACAGCATCACTAATACTGCCAAGTGTTGATAACGCCTCTTCATTTGAAATAATTATTGGTTCATCTGATATATTACCACTTGTTAGTACTATTGACTTAGTTTTTAATCTTTCAAACAGCATAGAATGAAATGGCATATATGGAAGCATTACACCTATAGTATTTAGTCCAATACTAAGAGATGGAGAAATGCTTTTTTTAAGTTTTAGAAGTACGATAGGCTTTCTCCAGCTAGTAAGTAATTCTTCTTCTTCTTTGGATATATAGAGATGCTCTTGTACCGATTTAATGTTTTTAAACATTATTGCGAAAGGTTTCCCTTCACGACTTTTAGCTATACGAAGATTATTGATGCTATTTTCGTTATTTGCATCACAGGAAAGATGATAACCACCCAGTCCTTTAATAGCCAATATTTTACCATCATCAATTAATTTGCAGGATGTTGAGATAACTGTTGCTATATCAGAGATAATTTCACCCTTATAATATAAGATATAGGTTGGTCCGCAATTATTGCATGCAATAGGTTGTGCATGAAACCTGCGGTCAAGGACGTCAATGTACTCAGAATGACAGAAGTCACACATTGGAAAAATATCCATAGTAGTATTGGGACGGTCATATGGCAGATCTTTGATAATTGTAAATCGTGGTCCACAATTAGTACAGTTGGTAAATGCGTAGTTAATTCTGTTTGGATGTTCCTTAATATCTTTTAAACAATCATCACATACTCCAATGTCGGGACTAACTTCTGTTATTTCATTAGTTAAAGTTGTGCTCTTGGTGATTTGAAAATCTTCATATCCAAATATATCTTTATTCGCTATTTTTATACTTGCAATATTTGATGCCACAGGTGTTCGAATTGGAATATCATCGATGAACTTTTTTATGTTTTTTTCGTCACCTTCTACGTTAATTAATACCCCTTTATTGTTATTTTCAACAGTCCCATTCAGATCATGCATTTTTGCCATACGATATATTGCAGGCCTGAAGCCAATACCTTGTACTAGACCATTGATATATAGCGTCTTAGATGTCTTCATTTTATTTAAATACGAACCCGTATAAGTAATTTATAATCGTTATAAATTTCAGTATTGTTAATTTATTAACAATAAAGAAGTATTTTTGCTGTGAATTAATTAACAATGCAAAAGTAGTGCTATTTTTTTAAATAAAAACAAAGTAAATGAAAGAAAAAATTCTTCAGATTATAAGTAATTATTGTAAGGATAAAACACGATTGATGGATATCTTGCATGACATTCAAAGTGAATATGGTTTTATTTATGATGACGCTGTGAATATTTTGCATGCTGAACTGAATATGTCTGAATCGCAGATTAGAGAGGTGATTTCCTTTTATCATTTTTTCACTAGTAAACCTGTTGGTAAAGTAAATATTTATTTAAATAATAGTGTCACCAGTAATATGCATGGACGTAAAGAGGTTCTTGAGGCATTTGAGAACGAATGTGACGTTGAAGAAGGATCGGTTAACCATAATGGTGAGTTTGGTTTGTTCTCTACTTCATGCATAGGAATGAGTGATCAGGAACCGGCAGCAATAATCAACGGTAAAATATTTACAAGATTAACTCCTTACAGAGTAAGAGAGCTTATTAGGAATCTTAAAAATGGTAAAGAGA
This sequence comes from Bacteroidota bacterium, assembly GCA_002686705.1. The sequence goes on along the minus strand of NYYH01000021.1, from coordinate 61,606 downwards.
TTACTGATTTGATATATGAAGGCGATGGAGGTGGTAGAAATGCCTTACCGGCGATACATTCGATGGTATGCAATAATATTAGAAGAAGGGGTGCTATACTAACAAAAGACTATCGCCCTTTCGAATTCACAAATAGATTTCTGTCTAGTACCTCACCTGAGGAGATAATCAGTACTGTTGAGGATTCTAAAATTAGAGGAAGAGGAGGAGCAGGGTTCCCCACAGGAATGAAGTGGAGATTTGGAAGAAAAGCTGAGGGTGAACATCATGTAGTAGTTTGTAACGCTGATGAAGGTGAGCCAGGTACCTTTAAGGATAGATTACTTCTTACTGAATTCCCGGAAATGGTTTTTGAAGGGATGATTATTGCAGCGCACTCTGTTGGTGCTGATATTGGGTTATTATATCTGCGATATGAATACAAATATTTACTTAACTCTTTGGAGGGTATTCTTGACAGTATGCGCAATAACAACCTGCTAGGCAATAACATCTGTGGTATTAAAGATTTTAATTTTGATATTAGGATACAACTAGGAGCAGGGGCTTATATATGTGGCGAAGAATCAGCATTAATTGAGTCGTTGGAGGGTAAGCGTGGTGAACCTCGTGATAAACCTCCATTCCCTGTTGAAAAAGGATATTTAAATTATCCAACAGTCGTTAATAATGTTGAAACATTAGCCACAATACCTAAAATACTTAAAAATGGTTCCGATTGGTTCTTAAATCTTGGCAACCAAGACTCTGCCGGAACAAAAATACTTAGCATATCAGGTGATTGTCACTTTCCTGGAATTTATGAAGTAGAGTGGGGTACATCTATTATTGATGTTCTTGATATGTGTGGTGCTGTTGATGTTCAGGCTATTCAAGTTGGTGGTCCATCAGGTAGTTTGCTTGGTAAAGATGATTTTGGCAGAGCCTTGAGTTATAATGACTTATCTACAGGTGGTTCTATGATTGTCCTTGGAAATAACCGCAATATTCTTAAAGATGTAGTTATGAATTTTATGGAGTTTTTCATTGAAGAATCGTGTGGTTCATGTTCTACTTGTCGTCATATGCCAACAGTACTTAAAGAAAGGTTAGAAAAAATACTAAGTGGTCATGGAGTTTCGTCAGACATTGATGAACTGTTGTCATGGAGTGAATTGCTTAAGGTTAGTCGTTGTGGACTTGGTCAAACTGCTGCAAATCCAATCACCAATAGTATTAAGAATTTCCGTCACCTATATGAGGATCTCATTCAAAAAGATGTTGATTTTGACTCAGGCATAGACATTGAGGAATCAGTTAAAGCTTCATGTTTAGCTGCTGGTCGACAACCAATTTTTCACAATATATAACCGATAACCCTAAAACTATGGATAATGTAATAAAGTTTAAAATCGACGGTAAGGAAATCAGGGCAGAGAAGGGTAGTACAGTAGTAGAATCTGCTCACGAAAATGGTGTCTATATTCCTACACTATGTAACCTACCATGTGTTCCTCCCAAAGGAAGTTGTAGAATATGTACTATAAAAGTCAATAATAAATTTATGACATCTTGTACAACTCCGGCTACCGAAGGGATGGAAGTTGAAAATGATATACCTGAAATAAATGAATTTCGAAAGAACATTATAGAATTGTTGTTTGTTAGTGGAAATCATTTTTGTCCCTCATGCGAAAAAAGTGGTAATTGTGAACTTCAAGCGTTAGCTTACAGATATCAGATGATGGTACCTCGCTATCCATTTCCATTTGTTCCAAAGAAAGTTGATGCATCAAGTCCAAAGATTTTTAAGGATCAAAATAGATGTGTCCTTTGCCAAAGATGTATGAAAACAATTAAAAATGGAAATGATGAAAATTACTTCTCATTTAGAAATAGAGGAAATGAACTGGAAGTAGTTCTTGATGAGAATCTTGGTAAAGAAATTACTGATGATTTTGCCAAACGTGCTATGGAAAATTGCCCAGTAGGATCAATAATATATAAAGAAATTGGTTTTGTTGTGCCTATAGGAACTCGTAAATACGACAGTGTTCCCATTGGAACTGAAACTGATGTTTAATTCGTAAAAGTTAAAAAATGAGCAAAAAAATTATAGCAACAGCTTCGTTAGCAGGATGTTTCGGTTGTCACATGTCAATACTGGATATTGATGAACGGATAATTGATCTTGTAGAGCTTATTGAGTTTAATAAATCACCGGTAGATGACATAAAGAAGTTCACTAAAAGGGTTAACGTTGGCATCATCGAGGGTGGATGTTGTAACAGCGAGAATATTGAGAATCTAAAAGATTTCAGAGAAAACTGCGATATTCTTATATCTCTTGGCGAGTGTGCAATAATGGGTGGATTACCAGCTATGCGAAATGGTATACCCATCGAAGAGTGTTTACATGAAGCTTATCTCGATGGTCCGACGGTTAAAGGGAATACTACAAAAATTATCCCTAATGATCCTGAATTACCAATGATACTGGATAAGGTTTATCCTTGTCATGAAGTTGTAAAGGTTGATTATTTTTTGCCTGGTTGTCCTCCTCGTGCTGATCTGATTTGGGATGCGCTTGTGGCACTGCTAACTGGAAGCGAGATGGACCTTCCGTATGAAATTGTAAAATATGATTAACATTTTAAATAGAACAGGTTATGTCAAAAAAAATAACCATTGAGCCTATTACGCGTGTTGAAGGCCATGGTAAGGTAACAATTAAGATTGATGATGAAGGAAAGGTACTTGATTCAAGATTACATATTGTTGAATTTAGAGGCTTTGAGCGGTTCATTCAAGGACGACCTTATTGGGAGGCTCCAGTCCTTGTTCAACGTCTATGTGGTATTTGCCCGGTAAGTCATCATCTTGCAGCAGCAAAAGCACTAGATGTAATTGTAGGGGCAGGAACCGGTGACGGACTCACTGCAGTTGGTGAAAAAATGCGTCGACTTATGCATTTCGGACAGTTTTTTCAATCACATGTATTACATTTTTTTCATCTTAGTTCACCCGATTTTTTATTTGGAATAAATGCCGATCCAGCAATACGTAATGTAATAGGAGTAATTGATCATCATAAGGATCTTGCGGTACAGGGTGTTATGATGAGAAAATACGGACAAGAAATTATTTCCCATACTGCCGGTAAAAAAATTCACGGTACTGGTGCTATACCTGGTGGTATAAACAAAAATCTCAGTAAAGAAGAACGCAATCTCCTTTTAAAAGGACCAGATCCTCTTAATGCAAAGAAAATGGTTAAGTGGTCTGTGGCTGCACTTGAGTTTTTTAAGGCATATCATAGTACCAATAAAGATATGGTTGACACCTTTGCTGAATTTCCATCAAACCACTTAAGTCTGGTAAGAAAAGATGGAGCACTGGATATTTATAATGGAGTGCTAAGAGCTGTTGATGCCAATGGAAATAGAATACTTGATGATGTTGATTGTCAAGATTACGATAAGTATATAGAAGAGGAAGTAAGGAATTGGAGTTATATGAAGTTCCCTTATTTGAAGCATTTAGGTAAAGAAAAAGGATGGTATAGGGTCGGGCCATTGGCAAGATTAAATGTTGTAGACTTTATCCCAACTCCGCTTGCTCAAAAGGAATTTGAAGAATTTAAAGCATATACTCATGGTAAACCAAATAATATGAGTTTGCACTATCATTGGGCAAGGTTAATTGAAGTACTTTATGCTGCTGAAGAAATCAGAAAACTTCTTAAGGATCCTGACCTGCAAAATGATGATCTGGTAATTAAAGGTGAGAAAACAAATAAGGGAGTTGGGGTAATTGAGGCACCAAGAGGTACTCTTTTCCATCATTATGAGATAAATGACAATGACCAGATAACATTGGCCAATCTTATTGTTTCTACAACAAATAACAATGAGCCTATGAACCAAGCAGTTAACCATACTGCAAAATCTACTATGAATAATCAAATGGTAATTACCGAAGGGATGATGAATGCTGTTGAGGTTGCTATAAGAGCTTATGACCCTTGCTTAAGTTGCGCGACACATGCTCTCGGAAAAATGCCGTTGGAAATTACACTTGTAAATGAGAATGATGAAATTATAAACACCAAAATTAAATAGTTATGGAACAATTAAAAAAGAGAGTCCTTGTATATGGATATGGAAACCCTGGACGCGAGGATGATGGTTTGGGAAATGAAATGACCACTATGATCCAAACATGGATTGAGAAACATGAACTATCATGTATGCAAACTGATAGTAATTATCAACTTAATATTGACGATGCCGAAAAGATATCTGAATGGGATATAGTTGTTTTTGTTGATGCTTCAAAAGAAGAAAATTTATGTGAATTTAAATTTAGGAAAGTAAAGCCTTCTGATGCAAAAGTTGAATTTACAATGCATTCTGTTTCTCCATCTTATGTACTTCATTTATGTGAAAAACTATTTCAGAAATCACCAGAAACATACATACTTGGGATTAAAGGATATGATTGGGAGTTTAAGGAAGGGATTTCAGATAATGCAAAACTTAATCTCGAGCAATCTTTTCAATATCTAACACGGAAACTTGCTGGTTGGGCGCTTATTAGAAAGAATCTTCCAATCAGTATGTTATCGTAGTAGATAGTAAAGTCACACACAAACGTTGAACTTTCACCGCTTGTTTTTTTTTAACGATAGTTTAACTATCTGTTTAATTGAAAATCACACCCTATTAGCAATAGGTGCTCAATAAACTATTATGCCTATTTGGAACCCAGACTAAGGACAATTCCTGCATTTATTTTGTATAGTCGCGACCATGAAGCATTTCGCTCTGGGTTTTCCCAAACATTAGAAAAGCTATAAGTAAAACCTGGTGATAAAGTGATTCCAAGATTTGGTTTGATATAGTAAGTAAATCCGAATAACAGGTTGACACCCATATCACTAGTGTTGAACAAATTCTTTTCAACCTTGAGATAGTGATCGCCGGGTATATTAAACTCAGGATATCCTTCAAAATAAAAATGAGGTGCATCTTCTTCAGAAATAAAAATATGAAAATCACCCGTTTGATTCGAATTAAGAAATATTGAATAATAAAATGTCCCTTGAATGAAAAAATTGAATTTATCATTTCCTTTGACATAAATTAAACTAAGTGGTATGGTTAAATAGTTAACGTTATACTTCTCTGTGATATCATAAAAACTAGATTTGCCAATATAGCCAGTATCGCTTATCAAACCCATGTCGCTAAGAGAGAATGCTCGATGGTCGAAATATAATCCAGCTCGAAATTTAATTATTTCTGACAGATAATAATCCAAAAAAGGACCTGAAGAGTACCCAACACCACCCTTAGAAATGGGCATGCCTGAATCATCCACACCTGTAAATTGAACGCCAGCCTCAAACCCAACATTAAAAGTACCCTTTAATAAAACTTCTTCCTGTGATATTAACTCTAGACTAAATATCAAAGTAAAAAGTATAACGATTGGAAGAAGTCTATATTTTTTAAGAAATAACAATCTATCTAATAATTACCAGGTATTCCACATCCATAATATTCCGACAAAAATAGCACTAATTCCTGCAAATGCATTAATACCAATGAAAACAGTATCTTTTCGCTGTTTTGTTGCGGTTTTTGCCAATATCCCCAATAAAAAAGAAAATACAACCATAGCAACAATTGTACCTACCCCAAATCCTACTAAATACATAACAGCCTGATAATTATTTGAAAATGCTAGTGTTGGTAACATGCTGACAATATGCGAAACACCTGCAAAACCGTGAAGAATTCCAATGGCTGCCGCTGCCCAATAAGACTGCTTTTCCTTAACTCTGTCATCATTATGACTATGTTTTAGTGAATGTACATGTGAATGTTCATGTTTGTGGATATATGCACTTCCGTCCATATTTGTATGTGAATGTGCGTGTACATGCTTATCCCTGTGGTAGTTTATTACTTTTACAAGAGCCCAGATGCCAATTATTATGAGTAGTAATCCTACTATTCTTTCACTATTGTGAGAAATGAATTCAATAGGAATCAACTCTCTGAAAAAGAAAAAAACCAAACCTATGAGCAGCATGCCTGCTACGTGGCCAATACCCCATGACATACCAATCAACCAAGGTCGGAATTTAGCGTTTAGTGCCAAAGGACTAATAGCAGCAAGATGATCAGGGCCTGCAACAACATGAATAATTGATGCCAAGATTCCAAATAATAAGGGAAAATCTACTAAAGTTTCGATCATTATATTCCTGTTAAATAATTATGCAAAGATACTTCTATTGTTAATTAATTCACAGAGAAATTTGAGTATTTTTTATAAAAAAACGAACTATTTTTGTTTGATTAAATATAGTTAATACATGCAGCGGTATTTTATCAAATTATCATATAATGGAGCAAACTATCATGGATGGCAAATGCAGGAAAATGCTCATACTGTCCAGGCTGAGATAACTGATAAATTATCGTTATTGCTAGAAGAGAAGATTCATATTGTTGGTTGTGGGAGGACGGATACCGGAGTGCATGCACACGAATTTTATGCTCACTTTGAAGTAGATGACTTAAAGATATCTTTAAAAGATATAGTCTACAAACTAAATAGTTTTCTACCTTCAGATATTGTCATTCACGACATATATAGAGTACCTGGCGATCTTCACAGCAGGTTTAGTGCCACTAGTCGTACGTATAAATATTATATTTCAATAATTAAAGATCCGTTTAATGAAAAGACGAGGTACTATTTTAATGGATCTCTCGATATTAATGCAATGAATCAAGCCTGTGCAAATTTATACGAGCATACTGATTTTACCAGTTTCTCAAAATTACACACTCAAACGGCCACAAACAATTGCATTATTCAGTTGGCTAAATTCGAAAGAATTGAAAACGAATTAATATTTACAATAACAGCCGACAGGTTTTTGCGTAATATGGTCCGGGCAATTGTTGGTACTCTTTTTGAGATAGGTAAAGGTAAGATGAAAGCAGAAGAAATTAATAGAATTATCAAAGCTAAAGATCGTAGTATGGCCGGCTTTTCAGTACCAGCGCATGGACTATTTCTCGAAAGGGTAATATATCCATAAGGGATAGATAATCATGCTTTATTTTTTAATTAATAACTTCTCAAAAATGGGTTATTCATTATTTTAATTGCATTAGTTTTAGCCTCTTAAATTATTTAGCAATTTTCTCAAATATATTTAGAAAAAGATAATTATGGGAGGCTTTTTTGGAACCATCTCAAAATCTGGTTGCGTTAACGAACTATTCTACGGAACAGATTATAATTCACACCTCGGTACAAAAAGGGGAGGCATGGCTGTATTGAATTCAACATCGATACGGAGAACCAGTCATTATTAATTCAAATTTAAGTTCTCATTTTTCTGATATAATTCCTGAAATCAATTTAGGTTCGATAGTGAACAAAAATTGGGTTGTATATTCTATTTATTAAAAAGGCTTTTGATTATTTCTTTAACAGGCCTTATTGAGTGAATGTCTTCAATACTATATCCTGCCACCCAAACAGTTTTGTAAGTAGGTTTATTTGCAGCTCTTCTTATAGATTTCATTCCTTTCACCATAATAAACATTTTTATGTACTTCTTAAATCGCTTGTTACGACTAAGAATTCTTGACATGGTACCCTGCTTATTCCCGTATTTCTTCATATAGGGTGTGTTAATCACAGTAATGGGTGTACCTGAGATATTGCTGGTCATCACTATATCTTTTGCGCTATACTGAACCAGAGCATTCTTATATTCTTCGCTCACACTTGCTTCCTTAGACGCTATAAATAATGTCCCAATGGAAGCTGCATCAGCGCCAATATCAAGAGCTTTTTTTAGTTGATCATTTGTTGCTATTCCTCCTGCCGAGATTATTGGAATATCCAACTTCCGTTTAAGTAATGGCACCAATTCTTCTGCTGTCATATTTCCTGCATGGCCACCTGCACTTGAGTTAACAGCAATTACTGCATCAGCGCCCAACTCTGCAACCTTTAAGGCAAATTTTAAATCAACAACATCACAAAACACTTTAATATCAGCTGGTTTACATTTATCGATTACTTCTTTTGGACTACCCAATGATGTAATAATGAAGTCTACTTTTAGTTCAACACATGTACTTAATTGCTTTTTATACTTGATATTTGATTTATTGACAATTAGGTTGATACCGAAAGGTTTGTTTGATGCTTCTTTAATCTCTGTGATGGCTCTTCTTAAATCTTCATCCGTACGGAAATTCAATGCAGGTATAGCTGCTGTAATGCCATTATTAAGAGCTTCAATTATCATTTTGGGATTTGATACCAAAAACATAGGTGCCATAATAACCGGATAATCGATACCCATTAACTTTGTGAATGAAGTTTGCATTTGCTAAATTTATTGCAATTATGGATAGTTTCAATTTCAGATGCAAACATAACTTTTATATTTTATAGTAGTACCCACCTTTAATTATATTAATGAACTATTTATTGAGTAATAGAAAAATTCTTATTATTTTTGCGTTTCAACCTGTTAAAAATCAGCAATATGAAAAAATTAGTTTATATACTAGTAGCAGTTATTATTCTGGGATCTATTTCTTGTAAAAAATCAAATGATGATTCACCACCTCCAACACCTAATTACACTATTAAATATTCGGTTGTCTCAACAGGTGACGTAGAAATGGATACAATTAAGTATATGGATAGTGATGGTATTGAAAAGTATCTGCTTGGAGAGAGTAACTTCGAACACACATTTGTACAGCCTGCTACAAATTATCATGGTAAAATATATATCAGTGGTGAAATAATAAATGGTTCATGTAATTATTACTTGTCTATTACAGATGAGGATGGGGATATCCAAGATATTAAAGATGGAGGGAAGTCTTCCAATCTACCACTATCTTTCAAATGGTGGGCAGAAATTAACCACAAAGAAGATTAAATAGTTTTTTAACATCTTTGTTGATTAATCATCCAATTCTACTATCAGAATTTTCTACTCATTTCAATAACCATGTTCTTTTAAGAATCCTTCTAAATTAGGCATGTTTGGGAAAATATTCAGTGATACTGTTAAATAATTAACAGCATAAGGTTATCTTTGTTGGATAATTAATTTCAATCCAAATAAAGTAGAAATGAGAAGCAATTTCTTAGTTATTATATGCTTAATTTTTGTTGTGAGTTTATCTGCTCAATCTTCTGATAAAATGAAGAAAAACAATATTAAGTTGAATTTTTCAGGTTATATTAAGAATGATTATTTTTGGGACACTCGGCAAACTGTCTCAGCTCGTGAAGGCCATTTCCTTCTTTTTCCAGCCCCGGTAGATTTAGATCCTGATGGTGAGGATATAAATGCTTGCCCAAAATTTAATTTTCTTTCCATCCAAAGTCGGGTAAGACTCACAGCTACTGGTGCAAGGGCTTTTAATGCAGATATTACAGGTAAGTTGGAAGCAGACTTTTTTGGTCAGTTAAACCCAAATATAAATTTGTTTCGGTTACGGTTAGCATATATAAATATGGATTGGGGAAACACTGTACTAAGATTTGGACAGGACTGGATACCAATGTTTATAACGGATTGTTATCCTGGAACCGTATCTTTTAATACTGGTGCTCCAATACAACCTTTTGGCCGAAATCCACAAATTCGTCTAACACAAAAATTTGGTAAGTTAAAATTAATTGGTATTGCGTCCTCGCAGCGTGATTATGCTGACCGCGGAATTGGAGGAACTACTGGTACTTATCTTTGTAATACTGCTGTGCCCGAATTAAGTGTACAGGTCCACTATAAAACAGCAAATAAGGAAGCAGGAACAGCTTTCGTAACTGGTGCAGGAGCAAGTTATAAAAAGATAAAACCACAATTGGAAACAGGTACTGGTTACAAATCAGATGCTACGGTGGGTGGTATAAATGGTATCGTTTTCTTGAAGTATCAGGCAAAAAAGATGACTTATAAATTTGAAGGAATTTATGGTGAGAATATTCCTGATGTATTAAGTATCGGAGGATTTCTTATTAGTGATTCAATTAACAAAATTAAAGGATTTGTAGAGTATTCACCTACAGCAACAATGTCGTTCTGGACTGATATTCACACGAATGGAACTAAGTTTCAGGTTGGGATATTTGCTGGTTATACTCAAAATCTAGGTGCAAGAAATGATATGGTTGGTCCCATCTATGGGCTTGGAACCAACATTGCAAACTTGTATCGTGTTTCACCTAGATTTATTGTTAACAGTGGAAAAGTGCGTTTTGCATTAGAGTTTGAATATACTGTTGCAAAATATGGATCATCTCGCAATGCCAAAGGTGTTCCAATAGATCTAACAGCGGCAGCAAACTTAAGAACATTATTTGCAGTATATTACTTTTTCTAAGAAGTTAGGATGCATTAAAAAAAAAGAGGCCGCCTAATTAGACAGCCTCTTTTTTTTTAAGAAATAAAGTTTAAATATAAATATTAAATTACTTTAACATTCACTGCATTTAATCCTTTTTTACCTTCTTGTAATTCGAATTCTACATTGTCACCTTCATTAATCTCATCAATTAATCCTGAAATGTGTACAAAGTACTCATTTTTTGATTCTTCATCAATAACAAAACCATAACCTTTGGAGTTATTGAAGAACTTTACTGTACCTTTTTTCATTGCTATAATTATAAATATTTAAGATTGCAAACATACTATATTTCTTTTTATGTGTTAATCTTTTCCAAAAATATTTTTTTTTACCATATATCTGTACTCTTTTATGCTCCAATCATCTATGTAAAGATTAGAGATTAGTATGAGTTGAACCATTACTAAAGCCTGTATATCAGCACCTTGAGTTGCTCAGTAATAAAAGAGCATGAATAGTATCATAACTAGAATAGTAAAATAAATAAAATGGGATAAAGTGTAACAATTGATATATTTGACAGACATTAAGTTGATGTATATGCAGAAAAACATTAAACATGTTGATTATAAACACAAAGATTTAGTAGATGCTTGTGCATTGAATGATAAAAAAGCACACCTAAAGATCTACAACCTTTATTATAAAGCAATGTACAATACCAGTTTACATATTGTTAATGACTCATTTATTGCTGAAGACATTATGCAAGAGGCATTTATTGACGCTTTTAGCAAGGTTAAAACTTTTGAGTGGCGTAGTAGTTTTGGCTCTTGGTTAAAGCGTATAGTTATTAATAAGTCAATTGATTCTATTAAAGATAAAAATGATATAGTACCCTTAGTTGATGATTATGTTGAGTTTCCTGAAGAAAATTATATTCAGGATGCTGAACATATTGAGTACCAGTTGGATGAAATAAGAATGTCGTTAAAAAGCTTATCAGCAAATTACAAAGTTATTATTGTTCTCCATCTATTTGAAGGATACGATCATCAGGAAATCTCCCAAATACTTAATATTCCGTATAATAGTGTTAGAGTGCGGTACTTAAGGGCAAAGAGAAAGTCGTTGCCGATAAAAAATTTGAAATCAACAAAAATGCGAAACTTGTTGTAGATCATGAGTTTGGTAATGTTCGTTGTAAGAATTGGAACCAAAATTCAATATCTGTTAAAGTAACAGTAAAAGCCAAAACAAAAGATGCAAAGAAAGTACAGGAAATAATCGACAGAGTAATTGTTGATGTTGAAGGTAGTAAAGATAACGTTACCGTGGAGTGTGGTTTAGGTAACAAGAATGAAAAGAATAAATCAATAAACGTTACTATTGATATAGATATCTATATGCCTAGTACGATCAATCTTTCACTAGAGCATAAGTTTGGGACAGCTTTTGTAGAATCAGTTTCAGGTCCAACAAAAATCTCAAGTGAATATGGAAGTATAGAGATAGGTTCTTTAAGCAATTCTGACAATGAACTAGAAGTAATGTTTGGTGAAGCACAAATTAATAGTATCAACAAGTGTAAGCTCGAAATTAGCTATTCACAGCTTAAAATACAAGATTCAAAAGATCTCTCAATTGAATCAGAATATTCTGATATGTCTATTGATAACTCAAATTCAATTAAATTTGAGTTAGAAGGTGGAAATGTGGCTCTCGGTAATGTTAATAAATTAGATGTTGAATCTACATTCTCAAACCTTGAAGTACTAAGTCTTGCTGAGTCGTTTAAAAGTGAAATGGAATATGGAGCATTGGAAATAAAGAATGTTAACAAAGGTTTTGCATTTATTAGTATCGAAAACACACATGGTACTGTTGCATTAAATGTAAGCAAAAGTGGTTCATTCAAATTTGCCGTAGAAGGTGAGTTCTTAAGTTTTAATTATCCGAAAGAATATACAAGTATTTCTGAGAAAAGTGAGAATAACTTCGAAACTACCATTAAAGGAGTTGTAGGTAAAGAGTCAAATCCAACTTCTGTCATTAAGATAGAAAGTGTATATGGCTCCGTAAATTTTATTGCCAAATAGTCCTCATTTAGATAAAAGATCATAAAAAATTTTATAATTAAATAAATTCTAAAAAAATGAAAACACAAATTCGTAGAAAATTCAAAATTATATTAACAATAATGTTGGCCATTATTATTGGTACCAGCATTGCACAGACTAGAGTAAAAGGCAATGGCAAGGTAATAACTGAAGAACGAAATACCGGAAATTTTACCGGAATTAAACTTACCTGTTCTGCTGATCTAATCATTAGCCAAGGCAGTACTTCCGTTACGGTTAAAACAGATGAAAACATACTTAAGTTTATTTCAACTAAAGTTAAGGATGGGACACTTGAAATAGGAGTAAAGAAAGACGGCTTTAGGTCTGCAACTACTTTAGAAGTACATATTTCGATTCCTAATCTAGAGAGCATAAAGAGCCTTGGATCAGGTGATATTGACTTTAAAGGTACATTTAAAGCAAAAGATTTGTTTATCGCTAATAGTGGTTCGAGTGATATAGACGGTAACTTTGATGTTACTAACCTGGAACTTAAGATGAATGGCTCAGGAGATATTGATTTGGAGGGAATATTTGGCACCTTCAAAGTTTTTAGTTCCGGATCTGGTGATTTGGAAGCAGAAGGTTTAAAACTGGAAGAATGTTATGTAAAATGTTCAGGATCAGGTGATATTGAATTGAATGGAAAAGCTAACAACTTAACTGTTACTATTTCGGGTTCGGGTGATGTTAGCGCATATAACCTAACCACTGTGAATGCAATTGTTAATAGCTCAGGATCTTCTGATGTTACTTTAAATGTAGTTGAAAAACTTCAAGCACGATTAAGCGGTTCCGGAGACGTTACCTACCGAGGAAACGCTAAGGCAGATGTAACTAGCAGAGGTTCAGGAGAAGTGTATAAAAAGTAACACTCAACTAGTACTTAAGACAATATGAAAGTCGGAAGAATTGATAACAATTCTTCCGACTTTGTGTTTTTAAGAAATACAATTGAAGACAATAGTGGAAGGATTATTCATTTATCCAACCCATTGCTTTATCCAAGTCAGATACATTAAAGTATTTTTCAATTCTTCCTGCCTTTTCACTTCCGAACAAAGCATTGTCCATTTTAACCAGAAAGCCTTCCACTTTACTGTCGCCAACAACAGCAATATGTCCGCAGTGTTTAATATTCTTTAAAGCATAAATTCCATCACTCCACATAGCTTTCCAGCTACTGTGAGTAATACTCATTCTGTCGATTTTAATGAGAAGGTTGACCTTATTCATTCCTGATGAAATTTTTTCCTCAAACATTTTCTCGATTGACTTTTCATCATCTGTTTCGTAACCACCAATTATTTCAATGGCGATTGCTTTGTCTGACGCTCCTTCTAAAATTTTAATCATAATGGTAAAATTTAAAGTTAATGTAATAGGGTTAATTGTTGCAACAGTACAAATATACAAAACTGCATTAATAAATCCAGCTTGTTAAATTGTTTGTATTTTTAGTTGGAATATATCTTTACTTTTGCACGTTTAATTGTTTGAAAGCAAATATATGACCGATAATGGACATAGTTTGTTGCATGATTGTACAGTTTTAAGTTAGAATAAAAATCAATAAATTATTAAAATATTGTTACTCAAACATTAAGTGCTTTTGGCATGATAAATGATCTTAGAACGCTTAATTTGATATAGTTAGAGAATTAAGAGTTTAGATGTTAAGTTTAGTAAAGAGTAGTAGTTGGTTAAAAGTTGTATTCCTTATTGTGTTAGTAATAAACGCATCTGGATTAATTTCTCAAGATAGGATATACACTACGAGTAGAATAACTACTGATCCTCCAGTAATAGATGGAATAATAGATGAAAAAGTATGGGACATTGTGTCTTGGTCAGGCGATTTTACCCAATACGAACCGTACGAGTATGCATCCCCATCACAGCTAACAAAGTTTAAGGTGGTCTATGATAATAACAACCTCTATGTTGCGATTCGAGCTTTCGATAGCATCCCCGGTCAAATTGAGCGGAGGTTAGGAAGGCGAGATAGTTTTGAAGGAGATTGGGTAGGTATAGGAATAGATAGTTATAATGATAAACTAACCGGCTTTGCTTTTTCGGTTAATGCTGCTGGAGTAAAAGGCGATGGAATATTTACTAATGATTCTGACTTTGACGATACTTGGGATCCTGTTTGGTATGTCAAAGTTAGTATTGATGATCTTGGATGGGTTGCTGAAATGAAGATTCCCTATAATCAATTAAGGTTTGCAAAAGAAACAAACCATATTTGGGGATTTGACGTACTCCGTCAGATATTTATAAAGGAAGAACTTGATTTATGGAAAATGATACCTGTAGATGCTGGTGGATGGGTAAGTAATTGGGGCGAATTACGAGGTATAAATAACATAGTTCCAAAAAAGGAAGTTGAGATACTTCCATATGGGATGATTAAATTTGAGACTGAAGAAAAGGAGGAGGGAAATCCATTTATTACTGGTGACAAATTTGGATTTAATGCAGGTATTGATGGAAAAATTGCAATCACAAATGACTTCACATTAAACTTTACGGCCAACCCTGATTTTGGTCAGGTGGAAGCAGACCCTTCGGAGGTAAATCTTTCTGCTTTTGAGACATTCTTTGAAGAAAAGAGACCATTTTTTGTAGAAGGTAGTAATATTTATAACTATCCTCTTACCAGTGGTGATGGTCCCTTTAGTCGGGATAATTTATTTTATTCAAGACGAATTGGAAGACAACCTCATTATGAACCTGAACTCATTGATGGTGAGTTTATGAGTGCTCCTGAATTTACCACAATATTAGGAGCTGTTAAATTGTCTGGTAAAACAAAAAATGGATGGTCGGTTGGCGTATTGGAGAGTGTTACAAGAGAAGAAAAAGCAACGATAGATTATGAAGGAAATCGTAGAGATGTAGTAATTGAGCCAACTACAAACTTCTTTAATACAAGGGTACAAAAAGATCTTAATAATAGCAATACTCAGATAGGAGGAATGGTTACTGCAACCAACAGGTTTATTAATGATACCTCAGTAAATTTCTTACCAAACTCAGCTTATACGTCCGGTTTCGATTTTGCAAATTTTTGGGATGATAAATCATATTATGTGAGCGCACGAGCTACCTTTAGTTTGGTTGAGGGGAGTACTGAAGCAATTACAGAATTGCAAGAATCTTCACAGCATTATTTTCAGAGATCGGACGCATCGCATTTAAAAGTAGATACAACGTTAACCAGTTTATCCGGTAGCGGAGGTTCAATTGAAGGCGGAAAAGTGGGCGGTGGCCATTGGAGGATGGGTGGATGGACTACATGGAGGTCTCCTGGGTTAGAACTTAATGATATGGGATATCTACGTATTGCGGACTTTGTAAACCAGATTCTTTGGGGAGGTTACAGGATTTGGGAACCGTTCGGTATATTCCGAAGTTTAAATATTAATGCAGCTACTTGGTCCGGATGGGACTTTTCAGGTAAGCATCTTTATATGGGAGGAAATTTAAATTTGAATACTAAATTCAAAAATTATTGGGAATTTGGCACAGGAGTTAACAGAGAAGGGTTTGATATAAATCGACACGAACTCAGAGGAGGGCCAGCCTTGAGAGCACCAGGCTCTTGGAGTAATTGGTTCAATGTTAGTACAGATGATAGAAAAAAAGTTGAACTTTCTGTGTGGGTTAGCAATAGCTGGGGCGATAATAAATATAAGAGATCTAAAGGTTATGGACTAGATATAACTTACCGTCCTTTCTATTTTTTGGAACTTTCAGTTGATCCTAACTATCATTGGTCAAATAACGAAATTATTTATGTTGAAACAATTGATTTTAAGGGTAGTGACAAGTATATTGTTTCATCTATTGATCGGGAATATGTAAGTATGGATTTAAGAATCAATATTGGTATCACACCCGATTTAAGTATACAATATTGGGGACAACCATTCTTGTTTTCAGGCAATTATTCTGATTTCAAAGAAGTAGTTGACCCAATGGTAACTAACTATCAGGATCAATACCACACATTTACAAATAATGAAATCAGCTACGATAAAGATAATGATTCATATACTATAGTTGAGAGCGATGGATCTTATACCTTCGAGAATCCGGATTTTAGTTTTTATGAGTTCAGGTCGAACCTGGTTATAAGATGGGAGTATATTCCTGGTTCAACTGCATATCTGGTGTGGTCTCAAGGGCAAACAGGTGACCACCCTGATGGTGCATTCAGCTTAAGTGATAACGTAAAGAGGCTGACATCACTCACACCACATAACATATTCCTACTAAAACTATCCTATAGATTTAGTTTCTAGCAAATATTTTTAGTCCTTTCGATTTATTTAATACCTTATTTAGAATCATTTTAAAATAATCATTAATAATCTATTACAGTACAACTTGAATGATTATTTTTGCATTAAATTAATTGAATAGTTGATATGAAATACGATATAATCATTATTGGTAGCGGCCCGGGCGGTTATGTGGCTGCAATCAGAGCATCTCAGCTTGGAAAGAAAATTGCAATTATTGAAAAAGCTGAGCTTGGCGGTATATGCCTTAACTGGGGTTGTATCCCAACTAAATCATTACTTAAAAGTGCTCAAGTTTTTAACTATGCTCAACATGCAGCAGATTATGGAATTAGTATTGATGGAAACATTAACCCTGACCTTGCTGAAATGGTAAAGCGGAGTAGGGGTGTTGCTGAATCAATGAGTAAGGGTGTACAATATTTGTTAAAGAAAAATAAAGTTGAAGTAATTGTTGGTATAGGAAAGATTTTAAAGGACAAAAAAGTTGAAGTTACCGATAAAAAAGGTAAATCAGCTAACTATGATGCTGATCATATAATTATTGCAACTGGAGCCCACTCACGGGAGTTGCCTAATCTAAAGCAAGATGGAAAAAAAATAATTGGTTACCGGGAGGCTTTGGTTCTGAACAAGATGCCAAAAAAGATGGTTGTTGTTGGTTCAGGTGCTATTGGCTCTGAATTTGCCTATTTCTTTAACACTATAGGTGTTGAAGTAACATTAGTTGAGTTTATGTCAAATATTATTCCGTTGGAGGATGAAGAAGTTTCAAAAGCCTTAGCCCGGTCATTTAAAAAGGCCAAAATGAAAATTATGCTTGATTCAACAGTTGAAAAGGTTGATACGTCTGGAGATATTTGCAAAGTAAGCATAAATACTAAAAAAGGAATTGTTGATGTTGATGCGGATATTGTTCTCTCGGCTGTTGGAATAACCACCAATATTGAAGGTATTGGATTAGAAGATGTTGGTATTGAAACGGATATGGGAAAAATTGTTGTTGATGATTTTTATCAGACAAATATTAATGGATATTATGCAATTGGCGATGTTGTTCATGGTCCTGCTCTGGCACATCTCGCTTCTCATGAAGGTATTACTTGCGTGGAGAAAATTGCAGGAATTGATGTTGAACCAATTGATTATGGAAATATTCCTGCCTGTACATATACAAGTCCTGAAGTTGCTTCTGTTGGTCTGACAGATAAGCAGGCAATCGAAGCAGGTTACGAAATTAAAGTTGGTAAGTTTCCATTTACTGCCTCAGGAAAGGCAAGCGCTGCAGGTAAAAGAGATGGCTTTATAAAGGTAGTGTTTGATGCTAAGTATGGTGAATGGCTTGGATGTCAGATGATAGGTGATAATGTAACTGAAATGATTTCTGAGGTAGTAGCAGCACGTAAACTCGAAACCACCGGCCACGAAATAATAAAAACGATTCATCCACACCCAACAATGTCAGAAGCTGTAATGGAAGCTGTTGCAGCTGCCTATGATGAAGTGATACATTTATGATTAGTGTTAAAAAAGGATTTTCTGAAGTAGATGAAAAATAGCGTATTAAACTCTCCTTATAAAGTTGGTGATATTACTTTAAGAAATAGAATTGTTATGGCGCCTCTAACACGGGGTCGTGCTGATAATGATGAAAATGTCGCAACAAAATTGATAGCTGAGTATTATCGTCAGCGTGCCACCGCAGGGTTGATAATTAGTGAAGGTTCTCAAATATCTCCTATGGGAGTTGGGTATGTGAACACTCCCGGAATTTATTCTAAAGAGCAAACACACGCCTGGAAACAAGTAACTGAAGCTGTCCACGAAGAAGGCGGAAAAATATTTATCCAACTCTGGCATGTAGGTAGATTATCTCACCCTTATTTTCTTAACGGAAAACTTCCTTTGGCACCGTCCGCAATTAATCCTCATCATTCAATTCGAACACCTGAGGGTAACAAAATGTCAGTTCTTCCTAAGGAAATGTCAGTAAGGGAGATAAAAGAGGTGGTAAGAGAATTTGGGTTGGCTGCCTCAAATGCAATTGAGGCAGGGTTTGATGGAGTTGAGATTCATTCTTCAAATGGTTATTTATTGCATCAGTTTTTTGCACCATGTTCGAACTTCAGAACTGATGAATATGGTGGGACAATGAAGAATCGTACACGAATTATGTTTGAAGTACTCGATCAAATGAAAATGTATATTCCTGAGAATCGTATTGGCCTTAGATTAAATCCCTCATCACACGATTATCATGGATTGACAATCGATAAAGAGACCCTGCCAACATTTGATTATATGATCGAAAGATTAAACGATTATGATCTTGCCTATTTACACCTAAGTGAGCCTTTTACAGATGTTTCTAATGTGGCATTCGCTGAGCCAAATATTGCCATACGATACCGCAAAATATATAATGGGACCTTAATGATCAACAAGGGTTTCACAGTTGAAACAGGAAATCAAATAATTGAAGATGGAATTGCTGATTTGGTAGCTTTTGGTGTGCCATTTATTGCAAATCCTGATTTAGTTTATCGCATGAAAACTGGTGCGACACTCTCGTTACCTGATAAAAGCACATATTATACTACAGGTTCAAAGGGATATACTGATTATGCAGAGCTTGACTAGGAGTTTAATAAATTAATTGTGTGGCAAGCCACAATGCCTGCTGTTTCTGTACGTAGTCGAGATGTTCCCAAACTTATGGGAATGTATCCTTTACTGATAGCTAATTCAATCTCTCCCGGACTAAAATCACCTTCTGGCCCGATTAAAATAATTACATTCTGACCTGAAGTGTAAGCTTTTGAGAGTTCGAGGCTTACATCATCACTTATGTAAGCAATAAATTTTTCACCTTCAAAAGGAATATCTACTAATTTCATAAATGACACTTTTTCAGCAATTTCAGGTTGATGAGATTTTAAAGATTGTTTCATTGCTGATGTGATCACCTTATTCAATCGCTCAGTCTTCACTTCTTTTCTTTCTGAATGTGAGCAAATTACAGGAATTATTCTATCGATACCAATTTCTGTAGATTTCTCTAGAAACCATTCAAATCTGGAAATATTTTTTGTAGGAGCAATTGCAATGTGAAGATTGTAATCTCGCTCCTCTTCACCTTTGGTTTTTTCTACTATTTCAATAGTGCAATTTTGTGGATTGGCTTCTACAATAACACATTTAAATATATAGCCAAGTCCATCCGTAAAGTAAACTACATCACCTTTCGATTTTCTCAATACCCGAACAATGTGTTTGGATTCATCTTTTGATAATGTAGTAATTGGTTCAATTATGTCTTTCGTGTAAAATAAATTCATATCTAAATAAAAAAATAGCCCAATCAGGTGAGAGATCGGGCTATTATATCTAAGAACAACTATTGTTGTTCAAAAGTAACTATTTAATAATAATCTTTCTTGTATCAATACCAGATGCTCCACTTAGTCTAATAGTATAAACACCGCTATTCCATTCTGCGGCTTCATCTATTGTTAGTTGGTTATTGTTGTCAGAAATACTTTGGTTATATAGTACTTGACCTAGTTGGTTAATAACCATAAGATTATCATATGAATTTTCATTTGGTAATACTATTGTAAATGAACCATCAGAAGGATTAGGATAAATCCTAATATGTTTCTTATTTAGATTAATTTCTGCTTGTCCAACAGTTTGAGTTACAGCAACATTATCAATGAAAATAGGATTACCATGGTAGCAAAATGTTTCAAACGCCACACGCACATCTGCATTTCCAGCCCATTGAGATATGTCAAGTATTATACAAGGTGCTCCCCAGCCTGTCATACACCAATCAGATGCAACTTCAGGAAAGAAATCGTAATCAGTTGGTTCATGAGTTGCAAAATTTCCTGTACCATCTTCGCCACCTGAAAATATTCTGGTCCATGTATCACCACAATCACTTGAGATGTAAATAAGTAATGAGTCAGTAAAATCTATTACTTCTAAATTTTGGGCATATGCATGTTGTAGTTCAAGCGTTGCAGTTGATAAACCTTCAAGGTTGAACGGAGGAGAAATCAATCGGTCCCTTTGTGCAACTGACCAATATTCCCTGAAATTAACACCAGCTGCATGATCTCCTGGTGTAGTTCCTCCAATCTCGAATATCTCCCATGTAACATCGTCATCAGGATTTTCAATTGTCCAGTCGAAGCCATCAAATCCATTATCTTCGAAAGTATCAATAAAATATGGTTGATAACCACCAGATTTTATCATGTCTGGTTTAGTTAGTTCAGCTGGTCCGTTTAGGTTCCATACTGTAAGAGTAACCGAATAATCAGTTGTTGACAGGAATTCTACTTCCGGATTTTGACTGTTTTCATCGGTGCCATTAACAAATTCAACATCAGAAGGTTCGAATTCCCATAGCCATTGAATAGGGCTATAGAGTGATGCATCAGTGAACTTTACAGTATCACCATAGCAAAAAATGTTAAAATCAGCAGAGAATTCCACCTCTGGAAGAATTGTTGTATTTGCGTTAATATATGCTTCCTTTATAATAGAATCGATTCCCTGGGTATTCGAGCTAACGAGCTTGACGTTAAACATACCTTCAGTATTGTACTGAATGTCTTCAGGATTTTGGTCAGCTGACGTTGCAGGATCTCCACCATCAAAAGTCCAAGTCCAGTTAGACGGAATTCCGGTAGTTAAGTCAGTAAAATTAACAGTTTCTCCGACAGGAATTATTATTTCATCAGATGTAAAATCGGCTGTTGGGGGTGAAACAAACTCAATAGATGCTATTTGTGTTCTCCAAGCCCAACCCCCATTTGTGTATTCGGTTGTATACCAAAATGTATTATGATCGGTAGGATCAACTCTCATTGATGAGTAATCGCCCCATCTGTTTACACCTGTTTGTGATTTTGTTCCTTCAAGTATACTTGTTTCATCAATATCAAATACACCTAATCCAAGTGGAGCACCAGCTGATTGTCCGGCCACGCGTATTGAAGGATAGGTTGAAGAACTGGAAACAGAATATCCAACAGCAATATCACCATTTTGATTCATCGAAATACTACCCATCCAACGATTATCACCATCTGCTGGAGCATAAGTACCTTGCTGGTAAATGCTCCACCCAGTTCCATCATTTCTTAATTCATACCATCTTACACCAGCTCTGCCACCCCCTACATTTACTGTATGGTTGGCCATTAATACCTCATAGGTATCAAAGTTTCTATATTGCAAACGCGCCATGGTCATTCCACTAAGATTATCTAATTTTTGACCTGTACCTGGTTGGGAAATGCTAATATTTTGAGATGAGAAGGGCTCAGTTGGTAGATCAGCTATACGTGTCTTGGTTGAATTTCCATTTTCCCAATCCATATCTATTTCCCACATCTTAAGTTTATTACTTCCCACATCTACGATATAACTCGGAGATCCTTCGGGAGGAGGTAAAGCTCCATCAGCATCGGCTGGTAGCAATCCATAATGACTATCACCAATATCGAATTCGACCATTTCAGCATCCGGATCACCAATAAGCATGGCTTCTCTATCACAAATACTCAAGCCAGCTGTAAAACCACTACTACCACCAAATTGATGGGTCGTAAAATAATATCCATCGGGCCAAATACCAAATTTTGGATAATCGGGCATTACGCTAAACTGAAAAGCATATCTATACCACGCTCCAAGAGGATCGCTGGTTACGGAAACTGCCACTAATTCATACATATATGGGTTTTGAGCGAGGCAAAATTGAGATGCAACCCATCTGTCGGCATATTCATCATATACTATTATCGGATCACCATCGTTGGAATTCGACCAGGGACCGACAAATCCATCCCAAAGAGTTGAGTTGTCAACAGGGCCGTAAAGAAGATTCCCACTTTTATCCCAGATTGCAAATCCAAGATTTACCATCTGAAAATAATGATCATGGCCTACATCTCCATCTGTATCAGGAGGTGCTACACCATATGTATTTGCAACACCGGCAAAATTTTCAATAACAGTTCCAGGGTTCCGGCCTCCATACATAATTTTATCCTGCAGAACAGGATCGGGGCCGTTTAATGGTGCCATATGCTTCAATTCATCATCTATACCAAATTTGTTTGGTACCACCCTGTCTTTCCAGTTTCTTTCTCTCATGCCATAGGGTACTTCAGGTATAGTGCGTAGTTCTTTTGAAACATCAAAATGAACTGCTTTACTGATTTTTATTGGGTGATGTACTTGAGATTTTAGTACACTTGACGATGAAAGTACGATCATCATTGAGATTGTAATAGTAAAAGTAAGAATCTTCATAATAAATAATTTAACAAATAAATAAATTCGGCATAACCATAATTATGCGCTTGATGCCAGCACAGCAAAAGTAATTTTTTTTTCGTAATCGCAAGACAACAATTAGTTTAAAAAGGTTGTTGCATTATTTGTTAAAATATTATAATTATTTCGAATCAATTTTGTCAAACTTTATTAAGACATACAAAACCATCCGGTAGGTGAGATTGATAAAAACAGGCCAGCATATTAACCATAATATTTCTAAAAGATTCATATTGATTAACAGACTTAGAATTAGATATAAAATATATAAGATATTTAATAATAATTAGCATACTGTAAGTGAACTTAATTGTGATGCTAGAAAAAAATGTTGAAGCCTGTATCTTCTTTCAATTAATCAATGGTTCAATGCTAAATATCAATATCATAATAAGCACGAAATAGTTGATTCTCATAAAATAATAGTATGGATTAAAGTCTTGGTTTTTAGAAATAATGAGTTTTGAGAATACTACTATTAACCATATTGAAGCAATTAGTATTAATATTTTAAAAATCAAAAGACTAATAAGACCTGACATAGCTACCATAAATGCGGAAACTGCAGTGGCCATGGTCCATAAGAATGTTGAATTTTTTACCTGTTGTCTGCTGATCTTGGACGTAACTGAGGGTAGGCCAGCTTTTTTGTACTCATCACCATATTTAAGCATTAACAACCAGAAATGTGGTACTTGCCATATGAAGAAGAATAATGCCAATACCATTGCTTCTGGATTAGTCAGGCTACCTCCACCTGCCACCCATCCTACAAGGGGAGGAATTGCACCGATAATACTTCCGGGAATTACAGCAAAAGCAGTTCTGTGTTTGAGTGGTGTATATATACCATTATACCAAATTAAGGCCAATAGGCCCAATTGTAGCGCAAGAAATCCGCTACCAAGATAGATACACAAAGAACCTATTATAATTTCGATAATGCCAATTATCAAGGCCAGGGATGAACTTATTTGACCAGAAGGAATAGGACGCTTGCTTGTGCGTGGCATTATTGCATCTTTATCTCTGTCTTGCACATGGTTAAGTGCAGACGAACCACATGCCAGAATAAAAATCCCAACTACAGGAAGTATAATACTCTGATCTATACTTCCCTTTGCCAATATATAACCGGCAATTGTTGTGAACATAACTGCAATGGTAATCCTTACCTTATTCAGCTCTAATAATATACTAATCCATTTCTTCATCTCATTGATGTTTTAAACAATAGCCTTTTGCTATTTCAAAGATGATATGTATTCTATTATTTGTTTAATATCTTCATCAGATAATATTTTCTCGTAAGGTATCATAAGTCCTGATTGATAACCCACAACGGTACTTGATGATGGTGATTTAATTTTTTCAATTATATATTGATTGTCGACAATAATTTCTTGCTCTTCACCATCACGTAAGATCGATACAGTTCTTCCTATAATATTTTTAAAACTTGGTCCTACTAATCTGCTGCCATCTCGTGTATGGCATGAGAGACAAGCGTAGGTTTTAAGAATGGTTAACCCCGGATGCTCATTGCTAGTGCTGGGAGCGCTTGTTAGCCATATATTATAATCATTCTCGTCGATAACATTAACACTACTTAACATATATGAATGAAGCTGTCCACAATATTCAGCGCAAAGAATGTCATACTGACCTAGTTTTTGACCTGTAAACCACATCATGTTAGTATCTCCGGGAACCAAATCCTTCTTGATCCGAAATGCTGGTATAAATAATGAATGGAGCACATCCTTGGATATAAGGTTTAGTTTAACAGGCTTGTCAATTGGAATAACGAGTGAATCGCAGGTTTTCCCATTCGGATAAATAAATGTCCACTTCCACATTTGTCCAATTGCCTCTATTTCCATAGCATCATCAGGAGCGGTTAACATTGGCTTGTAACCTGTCCATCCATACCAAAACATTATGAGTACTAAAACTGTGGGTATAACAGTCCAAATAATCTCAAGAAAAGTATTATGAGCAATGTTAGTTGCAACCGGATTCCTTTTTTTGCTGTATCTGAACAGAAAATATACCATTACAACTGTAATCCCGACGAGAAAGAAAACAGAAATGCTCAGGATGAGATACATTGAAAAATCAACTCCTTCTACAAAATTTGATGCGTTCATGAACAATGTTTTAACGTGTTAAGTAATCAAATATCAGCATTATGAGAAAAATAATGAACATGCCAAAGACAATGATCATCATTATCCTGTAAATTTTTGGATCGTACTTTAAGTGCATAAAATAGTATGCCACAACCAGCGATTTTACACTGGCAATAAATAATGCGGTTGCAACAGTAAGTGTACTTAAATCAGCTCCAAATACTGAAATAAAAACAGTCATTGAAGTTAGTAGTATAAGGCTAACCCATGTTCCAAAATGCTCAGAATAGCTGGTTATATGACTTGTGTGAGCACTATTACTATTAGATGTATTTGTATTCATAAGATCAATGTATTAGGTAGAATAATGGGAAAAGGTAAATCCATATTAAATCAACCAGGTGCCAGTATAAACCAGAATTTTCAAGTAGTTGATTTTTGTTTTTAGTGATCTTCTTATTTTTTATCTTATTCATAACAACTATAATAAATACCATTCCAACAATTACATGTAAACCATGCAAACCAGTCATGAAGAAATACAAATAGAAATATAGTTGTTCACCATATGATAATGAAGAAAAATGGTCCATTCCCGGCCAAAAACCATGATCAATCTTTGCACCCCACTCGAAATATTTTATTACTAAAAATGCTAGAGCTGCCAGTACTGTTAAGAAGAGCAATTTGAGAGATAACTTAATATTGCCTAGTTGTATGGCAGTTATAGACATGGCTATGGTCATGCTACTTGTTAGTAATACAATTGTATTAATAGTCCCCATCCAAACATTAAGGTTTAAGGAGGCGATTAGAAATGCTTCAGGATGTAATGATCGGTACACCATATAAACCATGAACAATCCTCCGAATAGTAATAATTCAGTGTAAAGGAAAAGCCACATTCCCATCTTAGAAGCTTTGGCATCGTAATTATGCCCTGAATTTGGTAATACAAATGATTGGCTCATATTGTGTTAGATTATAAATTATTAAAATTCCAATAGGCTCTCATTAAAGTCATTCTAACCTTGTTTAGCATTTGGATAATTATAAGGTCCACCTTCAACGAGCTCTGGTGCTTTGTCGAAATTGTGAAGTGGGGGAGGTGATTTAGTTTGCCACTCAAGTGTTATTCCATTCCATGGATTACGTGAGGTTTCAATAGCACCTTTTAAATACCCTCTGACAAGATTATATATCATTAGGCCTAAACCTATTACTAATATCCATGACCCAATTGTTGATATGATATTTAATGTGTGGAATTCCGGCAGGTAATCGTAATATCTTCTGGGCATACCCTTAATTCCCAACATAAGCATAGGGAAGTAAGTAATATTAAAACCAATAAAGATGATAATAAATGCGATATTGGCAACCAGCTTGTTATACATTCTACCCCATATTTTTGGAAACCAATAATGTAGGGCCCCGAAGAAAGCAAATCCTGTTCCTCCCAACATTACATAATGAAAATGCCCAACAACAAAATATGTGTCATGAAGGTGTACATCAGCAGCAAGAGCTCCAATTACTAATCCGGTTAAACCTCCAATTAGAAAATTAAAAATGAAACCCAGAGCAAACAGCAGGGGTACTTGTATATCTATTGAGCCTTTGTATAATGTTGCGAGCCAGTTAAATACCTTTATGGAAGTAGGTATAGCAACCATAAAAGTAAGTATAGAGAATATATAGGCTGCCGGTCCGCTCATACCGGAAGTAAACATATGATGTCCCCAAACAAAATAGCCAACAAATGCAATGGCTACACTTGAGTAGGCAATTGCTTTATAGCCGAAAATAGTTCTTTGAGCAAAGGTTGGGATAATTTCAGATATAATACCCATAGCAGGAAGTGCCATAATATAAACAGCAGGGTGAGAGTATATCCAAAACATATGCTGGTACAATATTGGATCGCCACCTATGGAAGGATCAAAAAGACCGACTCCCAGCATTCTTTCAGCTGCAATCATTAACAGTGTAATTCCAATAATTGGTGTAGCAAGCAGTTGTATCCAAGAAGTTGCATATAGCGCCCATGCAAAAAGTGGCATTTGATTGAATCCCATACCTGGCGTTCTTAATCTATGAATTGTTACAATAAAGTTTAAACCGGTTAATATTGAAGAAAATCCTAATACAAATGCTGCCAGAACCGACATTGTAACGTTAGTGCCTGTTTTTACACTATAGGGAGCATAGAATGTCCAGCCAGTATCAGCAGGACCATCACCAAATACTAAAGTAGAAAGAGCAAATAATGCACCGATAACATACAGCCACCAAGAAAATAAGTTTAACCTTGGGAATGCAACATCATCAGTACCAATCATTATTGGTAGAAAAAAGTTGCCAAACACTGCAGGAATACTAGGAATTATAAAAAGAAAAACCATAATTACACCGTGAAGTGTAAATACCTGATTATATGTTTGAGCTGTGATTAAATCAGCTCCCGGATTCAGTAATTCCAGACGCATTAAAACTCCAAGAAGCGCTCCAACTAAAAAGAATGACCCAACTGAATATAAATATAGCAAGCCAATCCTTTTATGATCCAAGGTGAATATCCATGAAAACAATCCTCTTTTTTCTTCAAAAAAATTAGGTTGTTGTAATGAAGTCTCTGTCATAATTATTGTGTTTTAATTTTTGTTCTCCCCTTGATAACTAATGTCACTAATAATCCTATAACAATTAAGAGGATAAGAGACCCTGAAATTTTAGTGAAGTTGAGTACATATTTTTGGCCATCAGGATCGTAGCTAAAGCAATACTTTAACATTTTATTAATTGTAGGCCCTGATTTTTCATCGGCGGCTTCGACAATTGCCATTTTTATATCAAATGGTAAAAAATATGTAGTACCATATAAATATCTTGTGATTTTACCTTTTGGGCTAAGTACAATTAAAGTACCTGGATGAATATACTCCTTTCCTTCTTTTTTAACTTTAAAACCAACCTGATCAAATAATCTGCTAATAGTGACGCTATCACCTGTGAAGAATTTCCATGAATTTTTAGGGTCACCATGTCTAACAAGCTTTTCGTAAGAATCCTTTTTCTTCTTTGCCAGAGGGGGTTTCTCAGTATGTGAAAAGCTAATTGTATATACTTGATAATCTTCACCAAGCTGGATATCTGTTTTGTCCATTGCATCTGCTAAACCATTAAGTAGGGGACTGCAAATACCAGGACATTCATAGTAAACCAACGCAATGATTGTTGGTTTGTTAATTGATTCTTTCAGATTAATCTCATTATACAACTCATCTGTAAAGACTAAATCATTACTTATATAATCATCTAAATGCTCATAAACGCCTAACTCATCTTGTCCAAATGAAGAATTAGGAGTCATGATAGAAAGAAACAACAGGAAAAAGACGGTCAGTAAGAAATTAAATGATCTCATTTTCAAATAGATATCTTTTTGTTTTTAAAACTGCTAATTTAGAATAAATCTAAATAAATAAACAAGAATAAATATGATATATAACATATTTTGGATATAATTATCAATATTTGATAACCTTTAGATATTCAAAATATAAACAAATATATAAACAGCCTGATAATTAATGTAATAGGAGCTGCTAAATAAGTTTGATTAATATTATCGTACTATCTTAATATCACTAACTTCTTCAACTTTTATTGAACCTCCCTTATTTCCCCACGCATTTAATACGTAATTGATTACGGCAACTGCATCTTTATGAGTGTCAACCTGAAAAGGCATAGGTAATATATAATTAGCGCCATTAACTTTCATTTCTTCCTGAGAACCATTAAGTACCTGTTCTACTGCTCGCTTTTTATCGGCAAATAAATAGTCGGAGCCTTTTAGTGGCGGTAATGCACCTGGAATACCAAGTCCGGTGACCATATGACAGGCAACACATTTTTCTGCATAAATTTTAGCACCTTTAGGATATAGTTCCGCTGCAGGATCATCCCCAGGTTGATTGTATACAGTAGAATTATTAGATACAAATAAATTGATGGAAGAAAAACCAAATGAAATACATATGGCTAAAATAAATAGCATGCTTGAAATAATATAGTAGATTTTTTTCATGATTTATAGATTAAATATTGTTTTGCAAAACTAATAAAGAAATGTTATTTAGAACAATTCTATATAAAAAAATCAAAATAATCTATCTTAAATATAACTGTAAAGTGTCAACTTATTAGGAGTTTGAATCTTGATATTGTAGCTATTGTACAATATGCTTAGATTAAGATATAAAAGTGTCTAGTTCTTAGATTCACGTAGCCTAAAAACTTGCATTAGCTTAGTTTGTATTAGCTGTAACTTCCATAAAAGTTATGGCCCACATACCTCTTGGGTGACCATCCTCAAAATTAATCGCCTTGTCATCAGGATAAAGTTCGGAAATTTTGGCGGATATATCTTCCGGGATATCCTCTCCAGGTTTTCCATGACACACTAAGCAGTTTTTTGTTAATATTATTGGTTTATAGTAAACAGGATGCCCGTTTTCGTTAATAGCTAATTTTGGTTGTAAAGTTTTGTTAGTAAGCCATTCCATTATGTATTGCTTAAAAATTTTAGACTCGATGGCATTAGCTTTGTTATTAGGATTTCTGTTTTTTTGTGCTACCCTCTTGATATCTACACCTTCGGCATTTGATAACGAGTCAGTAATTTTAATTGCCTCATGCTTACAAAAGTCCAAAGCATATTCCAATCCGCCTTTTTTCATAGCTTTTTTTAATGCTTTACCTAGAGCTACTTTTGATATTGTGGTAACTGTTGCACCTCTCTTTTTTAGACTTTTCGCCTGCTTATCGTTTTGAAAAATGTAGGAAACTCTGACATCATCATCTGATTTTTTTTCCTCACTGTTAGTTTTCGTGTTAGAAGTACAACTTACGATTAATGTTATTATGCATAAATAAGCAACTATTATAGAATATTTCATAATTAATATTTTGTTACGAATTTTAATGTTAAATATTTTTTGTAAAAATAAACAAAACATATGATGTCATATTAAAAAATGCGATAGGTTGTCTTATTCAAGAACTTCCAGAACTTCACCCACAAAGCGTAAATCAACACCCGCTAATGGGTGATTAAAATCCATCGTTACAGCACTTTCCATGACAAGTGTAATTAAGCCAACATGTTTATTCCCATCATTATCAGTCATAGGTATTTTGTTTCCTATGGTTAACATTTGTTCGTTAATTTTTCCGTCAACTTCAAAAGTATCCATTGGAATATCAAATACAGCATATGGATCAACTGGTCCATATGCATCATTTGAAACAATAATAAAATCGAACTTATTGCCCTTCTTTAATCCCATCAAATTCTTTTCGAAACCTGGAAGTAACTCACCAATACCGAATTTGAATTTCATCATTTTATCTTCAGGAGTTTTTTCTAATTCTTCATCCGTAGTATTGTTGGTTAGTGTATAGGATAATGCAGCTATGCTATTTGGAGATATGTTCATGATAGTTATATTGAATGTTGAATATTGAACCTTAAATATCGGATGTCAATTGGAATCATCCAGAATTCAAAATTCTGTAACATTATTCAGATTACTCATATTATTTTCTGAGAAGCGCTATGAATTTTGGCTTTTAATCAAATTAAGAGCGCTACCTGCTTTAAACCATTCAATTTGGTTAGTATTATAAGTGTGATTTGCGGTGATTTCATCAATTGTGCCATCAGTATGGTGCAATATTACTTTTAATGGTTTACCAGGAGTAAAGTCAGGTAGTCCGATTACATCAAAACTATCGTCTTCTTGTACTTTGTTATAATCCATTTTATCAGCAAAAGTAAGAGCTAATACACCCTGTTTTTTTAGATTTGTTTCATGTATACGGGCAAATGAACGCACCAACACAACTTTAACCCCAAGATACCTGGGTTCCATAGCTGCATGCTCTCTGGATGAACCTTCTCCGTAGTTTTCATCTCCAATAATTATTGTTCCTATACCGGCATTATGCATTGTTAATGCAGCTTCTGGAACAGGTTCATAGTTGCCATTTACCTGATCTTTAACACTATTTGTAGTATCGTTGAAGTAATTTACTGCACCGATAAGTAAGTTTTGAGATATATTTTCGAGATGACCCCTGAAGCGTAACCAAGGCCCAGCCATACTAATATGGTCGGTTGTACATTTGCCTTTAGCTTTAATTAAGAGTTTCAAGTTTTTAAAATCTTTACCATCCCATGCTTTGAATGGGGTTAGTAACTGCAATCTTTGCGATGCAGGGTCAACCACAACTTCTATACTACTTCCTTCTTCTGCCGGAGCTTGGTATCCGGAATCTTCAACATCAAATCCTAGTGGCGGATAAACAACACCCGTTGGCTCATCTAATTTTACCATTTCTCCATCTTCATTTTCAATTGAATCAGTAAGAGGATTAAAGTCAAGCTTCCCAGAAATGGCATATGCCATAACCATATCTGGAGAACTAACAAAAGCATATGTATTTGGATTACCGTCATTACGTTTTGCAAAATTTCTGTTGAAAGAAGTAATTATTGAGTTACGATGACCATCTTTAACATCTTCTCGATCCCATTGTCCGATACATTGTCCACAAGCGTTTGCAAGAACTGTAGCACCAAGTTTCTCAAACTCATCTATTAAGCCATCACGTTCAATAGTAAAGCGAACAAGTTCGGAGCCTGGTGTAATAAATAATTTGGATTTAATCTTGAGATTTTTTGCAAGTGCCTGTCGAGCTATTGAGGCTGCGCGTGTTATATCTTCATAGGATGAGTTTGTACATGATCCAATCAAACCTGCTTCCATGTTTAGCGGCCAATCATTCTTTTTTGCAGTTTCTGCAATTTTCGATACTGTAGTTCTTAAATCGGGGGTAAAAGGACCATTCAAAGCAGGTTCAAGCTCACTTAAATTTATCTCTATCACTTCATCAAAATATATGTGAGGATCATCGTAAACTTCCTCATCACCTGTAAGGTAATCAGATATTGAATCTGCAAGTTCAGCAACGTCAGCTCGATTTGTTTGTGCAAGGTATTCTGCAGTTTTATCATCATAACCAAATGTGGAAGTTGTTGCACCAATCTCGGCACCCATATTGCAAATTGTAGCCCTACCTGTTGCACTAAGGTTTTGAGCACCTTCTCCAAAGTACTCAACTATGGCACCTGTTCCACCTTTAACGGTCAGAATATCGGCTACACGAAGAATAACATCTTTTGGAGAGGTCCATCCACTTAATTTTCCGGAAAGTTTTACTCCAATAAGTTTTGGGAATTTAAGTTCCCAGGGCATGTCAGCCATAACATCAACTGCATCGGCTCCGCCAACTCCAATTGCAATCATCCCAAGTCCACCTGCATTCGGTGTATGGGAGTCAGTTCCAATCATCATGCCACCAGGAAAAGCATAGTTCTCAAGAACAACCTGATGAATTATTCCTGCTCCTGGTTTCCAAAAACCAATACCATATTTATTTGATACTGAAGATAGAAACTCGTAAACTTCATGATTTGTATAATTAGCACTCTCAAGATCTTTTATAGCTCCTTCTTTTGCTTGTATAAGATGATCACAATGAACGCTTGATGGTACACCCACCTTACTTCTGCCAGCCTGCATAAATTGCAAAAGCGCCATTTGAGCAGTAGCATCCTGCATTGCTACACGATCGGGTCGAAAGTCTACATATGACTCATTTCTACTGTAAACTTGGGATGCGATTCCTTCATCAAGATGCGCATAAAGGATTTTTTCTGTAAGAGTAAGTGGTTTTCCCAACAATTTTTTTGCTGCATTAACTCTTGTTGGGAACTTATTATAAAGGTTTTTAATCATTTCTATATCAAATGCCATAATCTCTGATTTTAATAAACTTTAATACTAGAATTTCTTTGTTTTTTGAGGTTTGCAAAGTTACTAAAAACGTACAAATAGCATCTATCGGAATTGAGTTTTTACTAATGAATTTGAGTTGAAACTTTGAAATGTGCTCTTAGTGTTTTAAGCATAAATATTAAACATCACTTATTTTGACCACATGGCCACTTTTGCTTTCATAACTAGATGTCTTTTCATACTTATTTGAGGGAAAGGTATAATAATATAAGACTGAATATAAATCAAAATTCTACTCTAAAAGACCACGACCAGTTTTATTAATTTTGCCTTTTTCTTTTAGTTCGCGTATAAGTTTGTCTAACACTCCATTAACAAATACTTTGCTCTTAGAAGTACTGAAGTATTTGGCGAGTTCAATATATTCATTTAATGTCACCTTTATTGGAATTGTTTCCATTTCTTGGAGTTCAATTATAGCCATTTTAAGAAGTATTACATCCATTATTGGTATTCTCTCAAATTCCCAATTTTTGGTCCTCACTTTTAACTCATTAACTAATTCTTCTTCATGTCTTATAGTATGTTTGTATAGCTTTCTGACAAAATCGCGGTCCTCATTAATACCATTAATATTCGGTTTATAAATGCCAGGTAACAAAGTTTGCGTACTGAACTTATTCGAGAAATTTTCTATAAATTTTATAAGAAGTAAATTTACAAGATCATATCCATCAGTGAAATACACACTTCTTTCTTCATAATAAGCCCTAAGAATCTCAAATTCCGACAATAATTGATCAACTACTTTGATTAAGAAACGTTTATCATTTTCAATAGACGAATTATCATCAGCCAAATATTTAATATAGAGGTCTTTAGACTTTAGTATATTATAGAATCTCAATACTAAATCTGAGTGGTCTTCCCAATTAATCTTCAGGCTCTTTCTGCTGAGTATGAAATTGTTGTTTTGTGCAACACTGTTAAGTATCTTATTTTCTACAAAACGTAAATTTGGGTTAAGATCCTCCTTCGTTGGATAGAATTTTTTCTTATTTTCTTCAATTCTAATTTCGGCAAAATGTGCAATTGCAACTAAAAATGATAGCTGATAAATAAAAAGTTCATGTAGTTTATCTATACTTTCAAGTAGTTGTTTTTCTCCCTGAATAACATCATCGATGCCACCAGTATGCCATGAATAAAGTGACTGAAGTACCTTTATTCTTAGATGCCTTCTATATAACATATGGTTGTTCGTATTTGTATGAACTTAGATTAACTAGGTAGCAAAAATACTTTATTTAATAGATGGATTTCTTTTTTTATTATTTAATCCTATTTGAAAAATAAGTAGTAGTTTTAGAAATTGAAATACGCTATAAACTGATTTGCTGATTTAATTACCACCACTATGACTGAATGGGCTGATTACCAGTTTGCTGATAAAACTATACTAGTTGTTGAAGATGTTGATACCAGCATTAATTTTTACCATGCTGCTTTAAAAAAGTCACATGTAAATTTATTATGGGCCAAAGATGGTCAAGAAGCAGTTGATCTCGTGAACAAGTATATTGATCGGATTGACTTGGTACTATTAGACTTATATCTACCTTATATTAGCGGTTTTGAAGTACTTAAACATCTACGGAATATTAATCAAAATGTTCCTGTGGTTGTACAAACTGCATATTTGTTTTCAGGTGAAAGAAAGACCAGCTTTTCAATGGGGGCAAATGATTTTATCTCCAAACCAGTACAGTTAACAGATTTACTCAACATCATTTCAAAGTATCTAAAACCGGAACTAACCAATTAATAGATATTTCTAAAGGTTAATTTTTAATCCATCATAAGCAACTCTCACTTCGGGAGGAATTTCTTTTTCCAAATCTTTGTGGAAACCCATTAAATGACTTATGTGCGTTAAGTAAGCATATTCAGGTTTTAGAAAATTGATAACGTTTAGTGCTTCTTCCAGATTGTAGTGTGAAACATGTTTCTCTTTACGCAAGGCATTTAGAACTATTACTTTACAACCATCAAGTTTGACCAATGATGAAGGGGGTATATAATTTGTGTCAGTTATATAGGCAAAATCTCCAATCCTGAATCCGAGTACTTCAATATTTAAATGTAAGACTCTTACGGGGCTAATTTTTATATTCTTAATATAAAAGTCACCATTGTTAATTGTTATAATATTAAATCTTGGCAACCCAGGGTAGTTGTTATTGAACGCGTATGAAAACTCTCTTTTAATTTCTTCCTGGTCTTCCAATGAGGCATAAATATCCATTGGTTTTTTGGATAAATAGTTATACGATCTGACATCGTCTAATCCTGCTATATGGTCGCGATGCGAATGGGTTATAACTATTGCATCGAGTTTTGAAACCTTTTCTCGCAGCATTTGCTGCCGAAAATCAGGCCCAGCATCTATGCATATCACCATATCATCAACTTCTACCAGCACAGATGTACGTAGCCTTTGGTCTTTTTTTTGAGCGTTTTTACAAACAATACATGAGCAAGCAACTACCGGTACTCCTTGCGATGTCCCTGTTCCTAAGAATGTTACAACCATATTAGGTACTTACGTTTTGTATTACAAAAGTAGCTGATAATGCATTACAAACGAAATAGAAAATATAATACTACACAAGATAGATGATTATACCAGGCACCAAAGTCATTTATAATTAACGACCATATCTATATCCGCCACCATTAACACTACCGAATTTAATGGCAGCTGTTAAACCGAAGACATTTGTTTTGATTTTCATGTCATCAGCAGCAGTTAGGTTTGATAATCCCTGTGTATAGAAAATTGAGAACTGAAACCTGTTTACTTCCACGCCTCCTTCGATATTTACCCCTAAGCTCCAAGGTTTAAAAGTGTCAGTATCTGAAGTACCAATAGTTTGTTTTTCATTATCCCACTCGTTATCCACTTTGTATAGCAATGTAGCATAAGTAGCATAGGATATTACAGGCCCTGCCATTGCAAATAGTTTTGCATCTCCAAGATCATATTTATAGCCAAAATTAATTGGGAGATCAACGAGTAAGAGAAGTTCATATTCTTTTGATTCTGCCATTTTTCCACTAACTAATCGTTCGCCATCAAATCTGAAACCTTTAAAACATCCAAATAATCCTGATTGAACAAAAAGATAATCATTTATGGGTACTTCAATTATAAATCCAATACGAGGTGAAATCAGTCGTTTGGTATTAAGTGTGTCGTTTAGTTTATCTCCATCCAAAGTCCATACTTGGTTAGAGAAATCCACACCCATTTTAAATCCACCTTGTACTTGTGCATTTGAAATATTCCATGAAATTGAGGCTATTATTACAATAGCAATAAGAATTCTGTTTTTCATCTTTTTATTATTTTAGTTCGAAACAAAAATACAAAACTAGCTTTCTAATATTACAAAGATGGCTCCCAATTTATCATATTTCTTCTTTTTCTTGTTGTATCATTCCATATGTCCGATAGTTAACATCTTATTTATAATGAGTACAAATTTTATTTAATGCTCATGCAATTTCTTTTTAATTTTACGCATTCATGATAATTATAAAATTCCTTGCGCTTTAGTAGTAAAATAAAACAATCGATTGCCAAATTTACACTTAAATTGTGGCCATTATCAGAGCATGAACCATCTGGAAAACCATTAAATTTAGTAGATAATAAAATTCTATTATTGTTTGATTTTTCCAAAGATAATGAAATAATATCGCTGGCTAATAAACTTTCAAACATTTATATACAGCTTGTTGCAAGCTCTACTATTACTATTTGCAACTTGAGTAATAACTGTGGGCAAGCTGAAAATGAAGAAATAGTGTATTTTAGTTTTAACGATTTTGATATATTGGGTATGCCGAAATTGAGTTTGAATAACTGGATTATCAATAATGAGTTTGATATTTTGATTAGTTTTGTGAGGAAAGAGAACGTTTATTGTAATAATCTGATCTCCAGGATTAAATCAGAATTTAAAGCAGGTTTATTTAATCCCAATAATGTCAAACTATTTGATTTAACAATAAAGCAAAAATCCGATAATATAATTAATCAACTTGAGTTATTTATTCAATACTTAAATAAACTAAACATAAATAAATGATACCAAATTTTACAGGTACTGGGGTTGCAATTGTAACACCGTTTCTTTCTAGCGGAAAGATAGATTATAACAGTCTAAATAAACTACTAAATTGTATAGTTGACAACGAAATTGATTTTGTAGTAGGTTTAGGAACAACTAGCGAAGCCGTAACACTTACTTCTGATGAAAAGAAAGAAGTAATGAAATATGTAATTGAGGTAGTTAACAACAGAGTTCCGATTGTAATGGGCATTGGTGGAAACAATACTGCGGCAGTAGTAAATGAAATAAAAAACACAAATTTTAAAGGAGTAGCAGGAATTCTTTCGGTTGCACCATATTATAATAAACCAAATCAAAGGGGTTTATATGAGCATTTTAAGGCTATTGCAAATAGCAGCCCTGTTCCTATAATACTATATAATGTACCAAGTAGGACTAGTTCAAATATTGCTGCTGAAACAGTCCTTAAACTGGCCATTGAATTTACAAATATTGTTGCAGTTAAGGAAGCATCGGGAGATTTAGCACAGGTTATGGAAATAATTAAGAATAAACCAGATGGATTTTCTGTTCTATCAGGTGATGATGCTCTTACTTTCCCAATGATTTCTCTTGGTGCCGAAGGTGTTATTTCTGTTGTTGCAAATGCATTTCCATCTGAATTTTCCACAATGGTTAATCAAGCCCGAAATAATGATACTGAAAAAGCTAGAGAAATTCATTATAGTTTATTGGAAATTATTGATTTGCTATTTGCAGATGGAAACCCGGCTGGAATTAAAGCTGCACTTGAAATCATGGGGATAATGAGTAATAACTTAAGACTACCTATGATTCCTGTAACTTATGATGTATATTTAAAATTATCTCAGGAAATAGAAAATTATAATAAATAGAGGATATTCAGAAACCTATTTTGATAAAACTGTTGTCATAGTAACTAAGAAATTTAACTGATGAAGAAAGTATTTTTATTAATTATAATAATCTTATGCTCTAATTTTATTTTTGGACAAGTTGATAATGTAGTTTCTGCCCAAGAAGTATTACAAAACAGGGGAGAGGTTTATTTTAAATTTTTCCTCGAGGAAGATGAGCTAACTCAAAACAACATATCATTTCTTTCTAATATTATCTCCATTGACAATATTAAAGAAAATGAGATTACTGCCTATGCCAACACCAAAGGTTTCAGCAAGTTTGTTGATCTGAATATTGATTTTGAGGTACTTACACCCCCTTCCATGCTTGATAGTTCAATTTTGATTAGTGCATCAACAACCCGTAATACAGAAGAACTGGATTATTATCCATCCTACGATGAGTATCTTAATATGATGAACCAGTTTGCAACTGACTATCCTAACCTGTGTGAGGTTGTCAACATTGGATATAGTATAAATGGCAGAGAATTATTATTTATACATATTAACGACAGTCTAGGCATCGCTCAAAACGAACCTGAGTTTATGTACACTTCTTCAATACATGGTGATGAACTCGTTGGTTATTTTTTAATGCTGAGATATATTGATCATTTACTCGAAAATTATGGTGTAGATCCTGAAATAACCAACCTTGTTAACAGTATTGACATATGGATCAACCCCCTTGCTAACCCGGATGGAACATTTGCCGGCGGTAATAATACAGTATGGGGAGCAACAAGGTATAATGCAAACAATGTTGATATGAACAGAAATTATGCTGATCCTGAAGATGGCCCTCATCCGGATGGGAATGCATATCAAATTGAGACTATTGCTTTTATGGATTTTGCAGATGAACACAATTTGGTTATGTCAGCTAATATGCATGGAGGAGCTGAAGTAGTTAATTACCCTTGGGATACGTGGCCACAACTTGCAGCAGATGATGATTGGTGGATTTATGTTAGCCGTGAATATGCTGATACTGTTCATGCATATGGTCCATCAGGTTATTTAACTGATCTCAATAATGGAATTACAAATGGATATGTATGGTACACAATTAGTGGTGGACGACAGGATTACATGAATTATTTTCAAAATTGCCGTGAAGTGACACTTGAGCTGTCTCAAGTTAAAACTCCGCCAGAGAGTCAGTTACCGGGCTTCTGGGAGTATAACTATCGTTCATTAGTAAATTATATGGGACAGTCATTAAATGGGTTTTCAGGTAAAATTACAAACGCTATGAATGGTAATCCTGTTGCAGCTAAAGTATTTGTTGAGAACCATGATATCGATAACTCATGGGTGTATTCTTACCAGCCACTTGGCTATTATCACAGGCTAATAAAAGCTGGAAATTACGACGTAACATATTCTGCTTTTGGGTATTATGATCAAACAATAGTTGATGTTTCGATTACTGATGATTCAAATTATGAATTAAATGTTGAGCTTATTCCTTATACATCACTACTTGCAGATTTTTACGCATCTACAACCCTTACGGGTGCAGGTAATAGCATTGATTTTTCCGATAATTCGTGGGGAAGTAATATAATTTCATGGACATGGACTTTTGAAGGTGGCACGCCATCAACATCATACGATGAAAATCCTGTTGGAATTATTTATGAAAATCCTGGAGAATTTGATGTTACTTTAACTATTGGTAATACTAATGGGGATTATGATACAGAATATAAGGAAAATTATATAAATATTAAGGAGTCAATTAATATGGATAATGAAAGTATTACAACTTGTGATCTATTGTTTTTTGATTCAGGCGGTGAAAATGCTGATTATTCAGATAATGAAGAACTTACAATGACCTTTTTGCCTGACTCTCCTAATTCATTAGTAAAGATGGAGTTTATTGAGTTTAATATAGAAAACCATTTTAATTGTGATTATGATTATATAGAGATATTCGATGGATCGGATATTACTGCACCAAGAATAGGGAAATGGTGTGGCACTAATAGTCCTGGATTAATTACTGCAGACAATGAAGAAGGAGCCCTGACTGTTTATTTTTATTCAAATAGTACGATAACCTTAGCCGGATGGAAAGCAATCATTAGTTGTGATTCAAATGTTGGAATTGCTCAGAAGAAAGAAACAGATATTAAAATCTACCCAAATCCTGCCCGTAGTGAAATAAATATTGTGCTTAATGGCAAAATTGCAGATATCGTGTTATCCGATCTTCAAGGAAGAATATTATATACGGCTATTGATGCCCAAGAAATACATCATATTAATATAGCTGATTTTGAGCGAGGTATATATTTAATTTCGTTCAAAAATAATGGTGAGGTTGTAACCAGAAAAATAGTATTTAATTAACTGCAAAACTTACCCAGATATATATATTTCGTTATGTAACAGCACACGCAACACAACAAAAATTATTACGGTAACTAGAATTATTACTAGTGACAGATTTGTTGAACGATCTTCTTCATCAAAATATATAGTATCCATACGACTAATTCTTCCCATAATGAAAATTAATATCAACACAAGGCTGATCCAGGAATATGCCTCCTGAAACAGTATTCGTGGTAAAAAAAAGCTTAAGTAAAATAGAGTTCCAAACACAAAAGGAACTATTAATTGAGAAGAAACGAAAAATGGAAAATTCCTTTCATCAAGTTTGTTTAAGTATGAATTGGCGGTAATTGCAGCTGGTTTTGACATGATATAAGCCGTTCCTAGCAAACCTAAAAAGCCTAGAAGAGCAACAATCATTTTTGTTGTATCAGTAAGATACATCCAGTTAAAAACATGTCCTACACCTTTCTTAAATAGATTGCCAATAAGCAACCCTCCAAAGAAAAAATTAAATGCATGAAGGGTAAGCCACATAAAGAAGATTTTAATGCGGGCAGGTTCTTCAACCAATGACCAAAAAGCAATTAAGGAGATCAATCCAATTATAAAAATTAAAATCGGGCCCGAGCTATAAATAAGCTTAACCGAATCGTGTGTCCATTCGTATGGCTTAATATAATAGCTTATATTGTACCAATCGAATCCCAAGTCATAGCCATAGCTGCCGGCAAGAATTATCTTGACAACGTGATTTAAATAAAAAATTAACAGAAATGCAAGTACATATGAAGCTGTTGAATTACTAGCTATTATCCAGAAGTTTTTTTTGGTAAGTTTTAAGTCAGCTTTCATTTGTTATAAACAATACACCTATGTTTGCAGCATTAATCTAATTATTTAACTGTTCTTTCCTTAAACTCTTTTGAATATTCTTTATTTTCTAATTTGCGTTTAATTGTTGCAAAAGTTTTTACAGTATACTCAACATCATCAAGAGTGTGGACAGCAGTTGGAATAATTCTTAGAATAATCATGCCTTTAGGTATCACCGGGTATATGATAATTGAACAGAAAATGTTATAATTCTCACGTAAATCGTATGTAATTTGAGTCGCTTCAGCAACATCACCGTTTAGTATTACTGGAGTAACTGGTGATTGCGTTGCACCAATGTTTAACCCGTTTTCAACAAGTCCAGTTTGAAGAGCATTAACGATAGTCCAGAGTTTTTCTTTAAACTCTGGGTTTAATCTTAGTAAATCCAATCTTTTTAAAGCTCCAATTACCATTGGCATAGGGAGTGATTTTGCATAAATTTGTGAGCGCATTGTATATTGTAAATATGTGATCACATCTTTACTACCAGCAACAAAACCACCGATACCTGCCATCGACTTAGCAAATGTTCCAAAATATAAATCAACTTCATTTTGTAAACCAAAATGTTCATCAGTACCTGCACCCGTTGGACCCATTGTTCCAAATCCATGAGCATCATCAATGAACAATCTGAAATTGAATTTCTTTTTAAGTTCTATAATTTCATCGAGTTTACCAAGATCACCAGACATGCCATACACACCTTCAGTAATAACCAATATCCCACCACCTGTTTTATCTACAATCTTTGTAGCTCTCTCAAGTTCTTTCTCAAGATTTTGCATATTATTATGAGGATAAACAAAACGTTTTCCAAAATGTAAACGCATTCCGTCAATTATACATGCGTGTGCTTCAGAGTCGTAAACGATAACATCTTTGCGGTTAACCATTGAATTAATAATAGAAACCATACCTTGGTATCCATAATTAAGAAGGTAAGCAGATTCTCTTTTAACAAATGAAGCTAGTTCACGTTCGAGTTGCTCGTGGTATTTTGTGTGGCCCGACATCATTCGTGCACCCATAGGGTATGCCATTCCCCATTCAGCGGCAGCATCGGCATCAGCCTTCCTGACTTCTGGATGATTTGCTAATCCAAGATAATTATTCAAACTCCAAACTAAGCGTTCTTTACCTTCAAACATCATGTAGTTAGAAATTTCTCCTTCCAATTTTGGAAACATAAAATATCCTTCACTTTGTTTAGCATATTGGCCTAAAGGACCAAGATCAGACGTGCATTTGTTAAAAATATCCATTATTGATTTGATTAAATTTGAGTGACAAAAATATGGATTTCCTTTCATTGTTCAACTTAAAAGGATGAAATAGTGTAAGCATTAAAAATATGAAATTTTCTTCGACAGAAATATGCAAATATTTAAAGTTTGTTAAAGTCTGAATAAATTGTGGTTAGTGAATAATATTGACATAATAAATCCGTTTTGTACTTCAATAAATTATTGTAATTTTGCGCGATGTTTAAAAAAACAGTTTTCTTAACTTTAGTTGCTGGTATAGTGGCACTTGGCCTTGGTTGTAATAACTATTCTAGAATTATTAAGAGTGGTAATAACGACTTAAAGTTTGAAACTGGTGTAGATTTATATGAAAAAGGTGATTTTAACAAAGCACTGCAATTTTTTGATATTCTAAGGGCAGTGCAGCGTGGGACAGAAAAAGGGGAGAAGTTAACGTATTATACTGCTAATTGCTATTTTCAAATGAAAGACTACCAAATAGCAAGCTATTATTATAAGCAATACGTTGAAATGTATCCCAGGAGTGAGCATGCTGAAGAATCTGCATTTTTAACCGCATACTGTAATTATCTAGAATCACCAAGAGCAAGCCTTGATCAAACGAACACATATATTGCTCTTAGGGAGCTACAGTCATTTATTGACATGTATCGTGGAAGCACGAAGGTAACAGAGGCTCACCGCTTAATGGATGATTTGAGAGGAAAGTTGGAAGTAAAGAATTACAATATTGGAAGACTTTATTATAGGATGGGTGATTATCAGGCTGCTATAACTTCATTTGAAAATCTTCTAG
This sequence comes from Bacteroidota bacterium, assembly GCA_002686705.1. The sequence continues at coordinate 18,071 of NYYH01000021.1, read as the reverse complement.
ACAACTATCCTGACACTGATTTTAAGGAAGAGGTTCTTTATTCAATTACGAAAGCCTATTTTACTTACGCTGAAAAAAGTATTGAATCGAAAAAAGAGCAACGTTACGAGAAGACTATAGAATCATATAACAATCTTCTTTATTTATTTCCGGAAAGTGAATACTTAAAAGATGTTGAAGAAATTAATGAAGATGCACATAATAGTTTAAAGAATAAATAATTTTAATAGATGGACTATAAAAAAATTAAAACAGAATTAACTGCAGTTACTCGAAAAAAGGAAAAATTTTATGATGTTACAGGTAATATTTATGAAACTGTAGTTGTAATGTCAAAACGTGCTAACCAAATTGGTTATGAAATTAAGCAGGAACTAGAACAAAAAATTGAGGAATTTGCCCCTGCGACGGATAACCTTGAGGAAGTCTTTGAGAACAGAGAGCAAATCGAAATAGCACGTTACTATGAAGGCCTGCCAAAACCAACTTTGTTAGCAGTTAACGAATTCCTTAAAGGAGAGATTTATATTAGAAATCCTCATAAGGAAAAAGTTGAATTATAGAATATGATATGTTAACGGGTAAAAAAATCATTATTGGTATAACTGGTAGCATAGCTGCATATAAAATACCTTTTCTTATCCGTTTACTGAAAAAAGCTGGTGCTGAGGTTCAAGTAATTATGACACCTGCTGCCTTAGATTTTGTAACACCTTTAACATTATCAACCCTAACTGAACGACCTGTATTAATCAATTTCTTTGATAAAAATGATGGTACATGGTCAAGTCATATAGACCTTGGTTTATGGGCCGATATGCTAATAATAGCACCGGCAACTGCCAATACTCTGGCAAAGATGGCTACAGGTGTTGCAGATAATTTGTTGTTAACAACCATACTCTCTGCTCGTTGCCAAATAGTTTTTGCTCCTGCAATGGATCTGGATATGTACAAACATCCAACTACGTTTGAAAATATCCAAAAATTACAATCTATCGGTTACAAACTAATTGAGCCTACTGAAGGAGAGCTTGCCAGCGGACTTGAAGGGTTTGGGAGAATGGAAGAACCTGAAATTATTGTTGGCAAAATTGAAGAGTTTTTAAGTGAATCTCTCCTGTTTATTGGAAAAAAAGTAATGATTACAGCAGGGCCTACTTTTGAACCAATTGACCCTGTTAGGTTTATTGGCAATCATAGCTCAGGCAAAATGGGAGTTGCAATTGCAGTAGCTTTCGCAGAACAGGGAGCCGAAGTAAACCTTATTATTGGCCCAACTAGTATTGTTGTTGATCATCCCTCAATTAATGTTACGGAAATTACTACCGCATCTGAGATGCATACTGAATGTGTAAAATTATTTCCAAAAGCTGACATTACTATTATGTCAGCTGCTGTTGCCGATTTTTCACCATTTATGGAAGCGCAGAAGAAGATTAAGAAAGCAGATAGGCTTAAATCCATTGAGCTAAAACCAACCATAGATATATTAGCTGATTTAGGTAAGAATAAAAGGGACAACCAGATCCTTGTAGGTTTTGCTCTTGAAACGGAGAATGAGCTTGATAATGCCAGAAAGAAATTGAGTCAAAAAAATCTTGATATTATTGTTCTCAATTCGCTTAAAGATAATGGATCCGGCTTTGGATATGATACTAATAAGGTTACTATACTAACAAAAAATGGCGATGAACTAGTTTTCGAACTTAAAGCAAAAGAGGAAGTTGCCCGGGATTTATTATCGGTCATTGAAAACTTTAATATAGAATAATGATAAGGAAAAGCATTATAATAATAGTGATTTGCTTAGGAAGTTTTATGTCTGGAACTTCCCAGGAGTTCCTTGGAAATATACAAATCCAAACACAGCAGGTAGAAGGTATTGATCCAAGTGTTTTTAGTAATATGGAAACATCAATATTTGAATTCATGAATAATAGGGTTTGGTCATCTTATAATTTTAAGATTGAAGAGCGAATTGAATTTACTATGGTTATCACAATCACAGAAGTATTAGGAAGTGATAATTTTAAAGGTACTATGAACTTAGTGCTCCAACGCCCTATTTATGGTACGGATTATAATTCGGTTGTTATTAACCTGGTAGATGATGATATTCATTTTGTATTTATACCTCATCAGCCAATGATTTTTACTGATGGAGCCTACACAAATAATCTTACGTCAATACTTGCTTTTTACGCATATCTAATGTTAGGCCTTGATTTTGACACCTTTTCTTTTGAAGGTGGTACACAATTTTACGAAAAAGCAATGGCGGTTGTAACATCAGCTCAAAACTCCAACGAAAAAGGATGGCAAGCTTTTGAAGGACCAAGAAACAGGTATCAACTTGTTGAAAACATACTGAATCCATCGTATAGTGATTTACGTAAACTTCTTTATGAATATTACTTGAAGGGGCTTGATATTATGGCTAATGACAAGATTGGTGGTAGAGCTATAATTGCAAAATCACTGAACAATCTCAAAACAGTATTTAATAAAAGATCCGGATTGTATTTTCTTCAGGTACTTGTTGAAGCAAAAAGAGCTGAAATAATTGATATTTTTACAGACGCATCGCCTTCAGAGAAAACTGATATGATAAATATTATGAAGGAAGTTGACCCTGCCAATGGCTCTCGTTACGAGGCTGTAAATAAATAAAACCTAGTCTGTTAACACATCTTCTAGCTAACTTGATATTATTTTCAAGTATTAATGACAAGGAAAAGCCCCATAACCAAAAAAATGGTTATGAGGACTTTTACAGAACAAACCAAAAAGGGTTTATCTCAATTTAATTAATTTACGAATAATGCTCACATTGTCGTTAGCAGTTATTCTCACTAAATAATATCCTTGTGAAAGTGATAGGGATGGTAGATCGACTTTATGTTTTCCGGTTGAAAGCAATAACACATCTGAATATAAGCTTTGACCATACTGATTTAGTATTTCAATCTTAATATTTGCAGGTTCTTTTATACTTATGTTGAATGCTGCTTTTTCTGTTGCAGGATTTGGAAAAATACCATCAACAGATCCGATATATGCAGAATGTATATCATCGATACCAAGTATTGCCTGACCATTTGTTACCACAATCTTAACGGAGGAACTGCTGTTTTGTTCACTTAAGGTAACATCAAATGGTATAGTCTCAATTCCAACAATTTCTGTATAAACTACATATGTTCCATAAGCAAGCTGTGAGAAATCAAACATTCCTTCTTCATTAGTACGACTATATAGGATTGGGTCTTCTTGCTGGTCAAGTAGTAAAATTTCTACATTACTAAATAATTCTCTATTAACTTCGCTAACTACAGTTCCTGTTATAATACCATTACCAGAGTTTGAAGAACTAGTACTAACCATATAAACATCATTTGTCCAACCTGTGGGGAAAGGAAGTATAGGCCATGCTTCTTCCCAGTTTATTGCATCGAGGTGATAAGTTGGAATATAATCACCAAAATATGCTGATTGATCTGTTAGTTCAGCTTGAACAAAATACACGCAATTTTCAAAGCCGGCACCATCAAATATGTAATACCCATTGTCATTAACCTGCGTTGTTTCAACATTAATTAACCCGTAACCAATTGTATCGAAAGTCATTAAATGGACGTCAGCAAAATCAGCCGTCACACTGTCTTCTAGGTAAATATAGCCATCTACATCAAAAGTGAAATTGTTACCAACCCAAATCATTTCCATATATTCAGCATAACATCCGGCTGAATCAGAAGCTGATAAAAGAACATTGTAGATTCCATCATCTGCATATGTATGAGTAATGTTGGCTCCGGTACCTGATGTTCCGTCACCAAAAGCCCAAGTATATTCAATATAATTAGAGCCTCCTTGTATATAGGCTTGGAAATCTACCGTGAGGTCGGTTATTTGGTATTCATACCATGCAAAACACCCATATGTCGAATCATTGAAGACAAAAACCTCTTCACAGAATGTGCTTTCGCATGAATCAGTTGAATTGAAGATTGATAGACACACATCATAAATACCCTCATCAGAGTATAGATGTATTGGATTCTGTAAGTTGGAATAGGTTCCATCACCAAAGTCCCATTCCCATATATCTGGTTCACCAAATGACATATCTAAAAATTGAATATTAAGATTGTTCCATCCTCCTCCTGGATTATTGGTATCACCAGCAGGATAATACCAGAACGAAGCTTCGCAATCGTTAGGCCAGTTCCCAACATTTATGAATTGACATTCAGTACTTTCACAGGTTGTGCCCTGACTACCAGTACCAGTAATAGTTAAACATACCAGGTACTCATCTTCATCTAAATAAGTGTGAACTGGATTTTGTAAGGTTGATGTATTACCGTCACCAAAGTCCCAGTACCAAGTATCTGGAGTGCCGGGAGGATTACCTCCAACAATACTCATATCTATAAAGTTAATTGTAAAAAAGCTGTTTGAATCAGCATATGCATAGAACATTGCCTGACAATCATCGCCCGGCAATGAATCTTGCATTACAAATACAATCATATCTATTGTACTTATACAGCTATCATTTGATATAGTAAGGCTAGTCATATATTCACCCTCTGCAGGATAAAAATGAAGAGGGTTTTGTTCGACAGATGTGTTTCCGTCACCAAATTCCCAGTACCAATTATCTGGGTTGCCCAGCGATGCGTCCAGAAATTGAATACTTAGTGAGTCATCTCCGGGATAATAAGAGAACATTGCTTGGCAACCACCACCACCAGGATCACCACACACCTGGAAATCAAAGGTTAACTGTGTAGCATTGGCCGAAAAGAATTCAGACTGGGATATCATTACACCACAACTTGGTGTTGATACTATAACCATGCCCTGTTCGCCATTAGGAACTTACATTATGTCTTCATAGTAACCGCTACTATCAGTATAAACTAAGTTGAAATATATAAATCCACCACCTGAAGTACTGTCCGTAGAAATATACATTTCGTGCTGAGGAATAGGTTCTCCGGTAATTTCATCAGTAACTGCACCGGAAATAGTCACATCATAAGTCTGTGAATAGATAATCAGACTAAATACGCTTAGAACTAAGCTAAAAATAAGTTTTTTCATGATAAAAAGATTAATTAGAAAATTATTTAAATTTCCCCTCATGTGATGTGTTCTATAACCAAGACAGTCTAAAAAATTAAGGTTGCCTAATGAATAATAATTATTTTATAAATTTCCTGAAAGTTGCTATTATTTATAGATATTTTCATTGAATACAAGCCAGATGGAAGCCTACTAATATTAGTAGATATGATTTGATTACCTTCTGTAATTTTTACTTTTCTGTTATTAACAATATTACCGTTAAGATCATAAATGGAAATTGAGCATGGTGAGTTTTTCCTGGAGTTGATTTGTAGCTTTACAAAATCATTGGCTGGATTAGGATAAGGTAAACTTACCAGGAAATGCTTTTCATTTGATATCTCGCTAACATTAAGAATATGTGAACAATACACAATAGTTTCAATACCGCTAATATTAGGTTCTGTATCTGATATAGTGATGTTTATATCCTCAGTATGTCTACTTGTATACTCAAGTTTGATGTTATAATTACCCATACCCAGACCGTTAAATTCATATCTTCCATCTCCATCAGAATATGTGTACGTAATTAGCTCACCTATACTGTTAAAAAGCTGTATGAGCACATGATCCGTGTCAATATTCTGTAAAGTGTCGCAAGAAGGACCACCAATAACTTTTCCCGATATACTTCCTATCCCGGAGAAATATGTTGCTAATTTATGAAAAGAAATATTTATATCAAATTGTTGGTCATCTTCTAAAGTGAAAACCTTAGCATTATTCCAATTAAGTGCATCCAAATGATAGGAAGGCGCATAGTTTAAATAATCTAGAGAGTTTTCTTTTAATTCCGTTCTTATTAAATATTCACCCACAGGCTTTTCAGCGAACCAATAATAACCATATTTCCAGAAATCCATTCTGTCCATAAATTCCCAACTATTATTTATTTTGCGATAGAGGTATACAATGGCAATATTTGAATTATCAGTTGAGTCAATATTAATAGGATAATCTCCGATAAAAACCTGTCCACCAAAATTATAATACTCAAGTGTGCTAACAGGCTCACAATGAGTTGATGAACACATAGCTCCTTGTGGATTGGTAGTTATAGTAAGGCAAACTTCGTAATCATCGCCATCATCATATACGTGAACCGGGTTTTGGTCAAATGAAAAGCTCCCATCACCAAATTCCCAGTACCATGACTCAACTTCACCTTCAGAAAGATCTGTAAAAATATATGTACGTGGTACGGCGTTAAGAGTATCTAACACAACATTAAATGCTGCATTACAATATGTAGTGTCATTATACACCAAAACGAAGTCACCGAAATAACTTGAACAAGAATCAACAGTTTCAATAAAAAGTGAAACGAAATAATTACCTTCATTTGCATAAGTATGAACAGGATTTTGATCAATTGATACATTTCCATCACCAAAATTCCACATCCAGGTACTGACATCCTATGTTTGCATATTCAAATTAAGAGCAAACGTTTTAAGTTTGAATATTGTTAAACCATCAGAAGGAAAAAAGGAGAAAGATAAAGACTATTGTTGTCATTCGGTTAAAAACCAGTTCGGGATGCTAGTCCCTTTCTCCTTCTACTTAGATCTTGAACAGTTCATTAGGCCAAGGAGCCTGTATTTAGGATTGATAAGACAAAGTAGAATCACCTTCCGATATAAAATATTATGTTATGTGCAAAGTTATAGGAATTGACATATCAAAAGCAAGTTTTGATGTAGCTTTTCAAAAAAAAGATGAACCGTTTGTTTATCACAAATTTCCAAATAATGCAAAAGGCTTTAAAACATTTCTGAAGGTAATTGATGAAGGAGATCATTGTGTAATGGAAGCAACAGGGCCTTATTATCTTTGTTTAGCTTATTATCTTTTTGATAATGAAATAAAATTATCTGTTGTAAACCCCTTACAGATCAAACACTTTGTAAGGATGCGAATGGTAAAAGCAAAAACTGACAAGAAGGATGCTAAGATGATTTCTTTATATGGTCTTTCAGAGAAGCCTGAGTTATGGCAACCAAACGAGAAATACATTATGCAATTACAGTTAATACATACTGCAACAGAGGGTTTAAACAAACAATCAACCATGTTAAAGAATCAGTTAGAAGCCTTTAGACAGTTACCTGACACTGACAAGGAAGTAATAAGAACATTTAAATTACTTCTTAAAACAATTATGTCAAAAATCACCCAACTTGAGAAAAGGATGCTTGATATAGTAGAACAACATTACAGTAAAACCTTTAATTCATTAAAAACTATTCCGGGCATAGGTACAAAAACATCAATAATATTAATCGCAATTACAAATGATTTTCGAAAATTCGAAGATATTAAGAAGTTATCAGCCTATGTTGGTTTAGCTCCTAGAATTTATGAATCAGGCACTAGTGTAAAAGGAAAGGGTCATATTACAAAAATGGGGAATAAATACTTAAGAAAGTTGTTGTATATATGTGCTTGGTCAGCAAAACGACACAATGATCAATGCAAAACATTGTATGAAAGATTATCAGCAAAAGGAAAACCTGAAAGAGTAATCAAAATTGCAATTGCCAATAAATTATTAAGACAGGCTTTCGCTATAGGTACTAATTTAAGTTCGTACGATAAAAAACATGAAGAATCTCTTGTTTATTAACACAGTTCATCCTATGGCGGTTTCACTTAATAATATTAAAAACAAGCTTAGTACCGAACCTGAGAAGAATATTTTAATTATTCTTCGTCAAGTACATATGGCTCTGGATGGTTTGTTTTGTATATACAACAAAATTGATTCTGAGCATTCGGTTTTAACAAGAAGAACCAGCGAAATGGATGATAATGATGAACTAATTATCGATAAACCCACTGGTCACATTTGTTATGAAGCAACCATTGCAGGGGCTGATAAGCCTGTGATTATTAGTGATTTGAACACAACTGAATTTTCTTCCTCCGATCCAACTGTTGCAAAGTACAAACTTAGATCATACCTTGGAGTCCCTGTAAGAGTAGGTGAAAAGGTTATAGGATCTTNGGCTATAGTTGACACAATTGTAAGAGAATTTACCGAGGATGAGATAGAAACAATTTCAAATCTTGCTTTGCTTATTATGCTTGAGGAAGAGCATATATTGACTAACGGTATATTGAAGAAAAGCGAGGATAAATACGATGCAATATTTGATAATGCTAATGACTGTATAATGTTGTTACAGGATGATAAAATAGTAAACATCAACAACAAAGGCTGCGAATTATTTGGATATGATCGTGATGAGTTATTAGGCAAAACTACTCATGAACTTTCTCCAGACGAAAATAAAAAAGAGAATAAACAAACCATTAATCAAAAAGGATATCTGGTTAAAACCATGGAGGGAAAACCCCAGCGTTTTGAATGGGTGCATCAAAAGAAAAAAGGTTCATTATTTTATTGTGATGTAAGCTTATCCAAACTTGAAGAAAGTGATGATTACAATATTCTTGCAATTGTTCGTGATATAAGCGAAAGAAAGGAATATGAAAGGAAACTGATTAAAACAGCAGAGAAAGCAAAGGAATCAAATAGATTGATGTCGGTATCACTTGCCAGTATGTCGCACGAACTTCGAACACCATTAAATTCTATTATTGGCTTTTCAGATTTACTGCTTGATGAGGACACAACCGAAGATGAAAAAGAAATGTTCTCAAAACTTATTCAAACAGCTGGTAAATCTTTAATGCAATTAATTGGTGATATTATTGATATTTCAAAGATTGAAGCTGGAAAAGTAACAATTAAAAAGACAGTTTTTAATGTCAACAGTTTTCTTCAGGAAATATTTATTGCTTTCAAGCAAGAGAAAAAGAACCGGGATAAAGCTAATATTGAGCTCAAACTAATACTTTCAGATCAGGCTGCTGATTTGAAAATTAGAACAGATCAGCATCGGTTAAGGCAAGTATTCAGTAATTTGTTAACAAATTCTTTAAAATTTATAGATAACGGTTTTATTGAATTCGGATATTCTAGTATTACTCCCGAAAATATACAATTTTATGTTAAAGATACTGGCGTTGGAATAGCTACACTTCAAAAGGGCAAGATCTTTGAACAGTTTAGCCAAGATAAAGATACTTATGATCGTAACAGGGAAGGTACAGGATTAGGATTAGCTATAAGTAAATCATTTGTTGATCTACTAGGGGGCAAAATATGGGTTGACTCAGAATTAAATGAAGGATCAACATTTTATTTCACTATCCCGTTTGATATTAACTCAGCCCTCTCTGATAATAAATTAAGTGGATTATTAAATATAGGTGATTCTGACTGGTCTAAACTGACAATCCTAATAGTTGATGATGTTACTCAAAACTATGTTTATCTAAAGGGGTTATTAAAGAATACAAATGCTACTATTTTAAGAGCGGAAAATGGCTAGGAGGCTGTTGATATTTGTACGAACGAATCTATAGATCTTGTTCTTATGGATATTAGGATGCCTGTGATGGATGGCTTTGAAGCTACTAAACGTATCAAAGCAAATAACCCTGATATCCATATTATAGCACAAACAGCATTTGCAAGCTCTGAAGACAAAATAAAGTGCTTTAGTATTGGTTGTGATGATTACATTAAAAAACCAATTGATTACAAGCAGTTGTTTTCTATCATTACTAAATACTTAGGTTAATTTTTTCTTACCTTTACAATAGTTATTTGCGATTAATAAAAAATAACTATCTCCATTATTATGAGTTTGGAAGCAAAAAAAATACTTGTTAGCTATTGGGGCCATTCTTCGTTTCGACCAATGCAAGAAGAAATCATTGATTCGATACTTTCAGGTAAAGATACTCTTGCTTTGTTGCCAACAGGAGGTGGAAAGTCAATTTGCTTCCAGGTGCCAGCATTAATGAAAGAGGGCACTTGTATTGTTATTACGCCATTAATTGCATTAATGAAAGACCAGGTTTCTAACCTAAAAAAAAGCAAAATTAAAGCAGCAGCTATTTATACAGGGATGCACCGCGATGAAATGGAATCTATTTATTCGAATGCAATTGCAGGAAACCTGAAGTTACTGTATATGTCCCCTGAAAGACTTTTAACGCCTGTGGCACAAGATGTGATAAGTAGAATGAAAGTAAGTCTACTAACAATTGATGAAGCACATTGTATTTCTCAATGGGGTTATGATTTCAGACCTCCATATCTCAAAATAGCTGAAATCAGGCCAATTATTCCAAATATACCTGTACTGGCACTTACTGCCACAGCAACCCAAACTGTTGTTACTGATATTATGGAAAAACTTAGTTTCCGTAAACCTAATTTATTAAAAACAAGTTTTGAGAGGCGCAACCTATCATACAATGTTTTAAATGAATTTGATAAAACTGGGTTCCTAATAAGGAAATTGAAAGACGACAATAATACTGTGATTATTTATGTCCGTAATAGAAGAAAAACCAGGGAGTTAGCTGAGATATTACAAAAGAATAATATTAGTGCGACTTATTATCACGCAGGCCTCAATGCTAAAACCCGCGATGAAAGACAAAAAGATTGGAGTTTAGGACGTGTAAAGGTTATTGTTGCCACTAATGCTTTTGGGATGGGTATTGATAAGTCAAATGTAAGATACGTAATTCATTATGACCTTCCCGATTCTATTGAATCATACTTTCAGGAAGCCGGGAGGGCTGGGCGAGATTTACAACCATCAAAAGCAACCCTACTTTACAATAATAATGATATTGTACGTGCAAAAGATAGGATTAAATCCTCCTTTCCTCCAATAGACTTTATCAAAAATGTGTATAATGCCCTCGGAAATTATTTTCAAATACCTGAGGGAAGTGGCAAAGATCATGGTTTTGACTTTATGATAGCCGACTTTTCTAATCAATACAACTACAACATATTACAGGTGTACAACTCAATTAAGTTTCTTGAAAGAGAAGGGTTTTTGCATTATATTCAGTCGGCAGGTCAGTATTCAAAATTGTTTGTTCCAATCAATAAAGAGGAATTATACAGATTTGTTGTTGAAAATCCAGGTGTCGACAGGTTACTCAAAGAAATTATGAGATCGTATTCTGGAGTTTTTACTGAGTTTATTAATGTTAATGAAACATTGTTGGCAAAACGGGCCGAAATGAAACAAGAAGATGTGGTAAAAAAGCTTCTTTTTTTCGATAGTCAAAAAATCATCAGCTATATTCCTATTAAAACAAACCCTCAGATAATATTTACTTACGAAAGACTAAGTTCTGCGCATATACAACTTTCAAATGATAATTATCAAAATCTTAAAAGGGCTTCAGAACAAAGGTTAGGCGCTATGCTCGACTTCGTTACTAATTTACTTTATTGTAGAAGTAAGTTATTATTGGAGTATTTTGGAGAAAAAAAACCAAGGCGCTGTGGTATATGTGATGTGTGTGTTGCAAAAAACAAAGTTGATTTGAACGAGATTGAGTTTGCGACTATTGAAAAAATAATCAGGGAAAAGCTTAAGGATAACTCGAAGCACTTATATGAATTAATTTCATTAATTGATGATTTTGGTGAGGATGAAATTATACAAGTTGTTAGATGGTTAATTGATAATAATAAAGTTATAAGACTTAAGGATGAAAAATTAACGTGGCATCGCCAATTGGATATTTCATTTGATTAATAACCTCTACCTTCAAACAGAAAGTATTTTTTTATAGATTTGAAAAAAAGTATCTTATGAAAAAATTAATTATTGTATTATTGTTCATAGCGCAAATTTCTTTTGGACAGAGTGTAAACCGCCAGTTTATAGGACTTTCCATTGGTCCGTCTTTTCCATTAGATGATTTTAGTAAAGCAGTACTGGATGATTCAACTTCAGGTTTTGCAAAAACGGGCGTCGCACTCGTGTTTAATTATGCCTACAGGGTTACACATAATTTCGGATTTCAGCTAATAATTAACTATAGTGGTAACAGTTTAGATAATAACAAGTATAAAAGTGAGCTTGAAGCTGCACATCCTGATTATGGAGTTAGTGTGGAAAGTACAAAGAATTGGAGTAGTGGGGGACTATTTGTTGGTCCTTATTTGCGATTTCCTATTACCGAAAAACTTTCATGGGATGTTCGTGGCTTAGTTGGTTTTTTTGGGTCATACTCACCAAAAGCTACAATTAGAAGAATTAAAAAAGACGACCCAAATGCAAAACTTGAACCATATTACATAGAAAGTTCTCGAGCTTCAAATTTTGGTTACACATTTGGAACAGGACTAAAATACCGTATTGGTTCTTATTATGCGTTGCTTTTTGGCGATTACGTCACTTCTAATCTAAAATTCAAAGATGTATCAGGTTGGGATTGGGATAGTGAACCATATACTACCTCGTTTAATCAGAAAATCAATTATTTCACGGTTACAGCAGGAGTTGGATATATTTTGTAGAAAGACTTTATTTTGAATTAGCAATATACAAAGCTTTTATTCTGTATTTATGTCTAAACTCCCGTTATCATATTATATAGATAATGATGTTGAATCTATTGCCAGATCATTATTGGGTAAGATACTTTTTAGCAGGATAAATAACAAAGTAACAGCTGGAATAATAACAGAAACAGAAGCATATAAAGGTATATTTGATAAAGCGTCACATGCTTATGGAGGAAGACGTACTAAGCGAACTGAGGTAATGTATAAGCAAGGTGGGATCAGCTATGTATACCTATGTTATGGAGTTCATTATCTACTGAATGTGGTTACTGCTGGCGTTGATATTCCACATGCTGTACTCCTTAGAGGAATACATCCGTTAATTGGGATCAAATATATGTTGGATAGAACAGGAAAAGCGAAAGCAGATAAATACTTAACAAATGGCCCGGGTAAAATTACTAAAGCGATGGGCATTAATATTATTCATAATAATATGAGTTTTCAAAGTGATGAATTGTGGATCGAGAATAATAATGTAGATGTTAAACAACATAATATTATAGCAGGTCCGCGTATAGGAGTTGGATATGCAGCTGAAGATGCGTTTTTACCTTATAGGTTTATACTTAAGCTGACTCAGTAATTCATTTTCATCAAAATCTTTATAATTTACTTTGAGAATGATGAGTGCAAAAAAAAAACGCTCTGAATCTCAGAACGTCTTTTTTTTTGCTTTAGTAATTGTTATTTAACAATTTTCGAGAGATCAGCACCAGCTTTAAACTTAACTACTTTTTTAGCAGCTATGTTTATTTCCTGACCTGTTTGTGGATTACGTCCTTTTCTAGCAGCTCTTGTAGAAACTGAGAAAGATCCAAATCCAACTAATGCAACACGGTTGCCGGCCTTTAAAGAATCACCAGTAGCACCGATAAAAGCTTCTAGTGCTTTTTTAGCATCACTTTTGCTGAGTCCAGCTCCTGATGCCATTGCGTCAATTAATTCCGCTTTGTTCATTGTTTAAGAATTTAATTAATAATTAAGGCTGTACTTTGAACAAATGTAATGCTTATAGTTGAAAAAGCAAGGAATACGGGCGAAATACATCACTATTGTTAATAAAACAGCCTAATTGTTAATAAAAACCAAAGAAAATAGCTCAATTTATGGCAAATCGCACCATGTAATTAGGCTGAAGTGCCCATATAACTAAGGTTTGATAGTTGTGACAACATTTATGCATACATATAATATATGATCTTTTTGGCAGGAAATGTAATTTTTTTGAGTATTGAAATTCAGGTTAGAACTTAAACTACAATTATTTTACTCAAAATGATAATTGTCAATATCAGAGAAGCCTCTTAAGAAATCTGATATACCCATTCGAGTTTTGCCTGAAAGCTGTAATTCCAATATACTAACAACTCCTGATCCTGTTATAACATCGAGATATTTTTTCCCATCTGTAATAATACTCCCTGGCATACTATTTTGTACTGAAGTAGTATCAACAGAAACTTTGAATATTTTTACAGAGAGTTGAACTCCTTTTTTTGTTGACAGTACTGTGAATGAGGCTGGATACGGACTTAATCCTCGTACAAAGTTATATATTGTGATAGGGTTATTTTCCCAATTTATACGACAATCTTCTTTATGTAATTTGGGAGCTGATTTTAAAGATTCACTTACTCCTTTTAATGTACTCTGACTTTGTAGCTTAACTTTATTATCCAGTATACATTCAACTGTTTTAAGTACTAATTCTGCGCCTTTAACCATCATTTTATCGTGAAGAGTACCTACAGAATCTTCATTACTAATTTCAACCTTCTTTTGACAAATGATTTTACCGGTATCAATCTCATTATTAAGAAAGAAAGTTGTAAGTCCTGTAATCTTTTCTCCGTTAATAATGGCATGATTTATAGGTGCTGCACCCCTGTATTGTGGCAATAATGAAGCGTGAAGATTAAAAGTCCCTAAGGAAGGCAGAGACCATACAACTTCAGGTAACATTCTAAAGGCAACAACAATCTGAAGGTTACAACGAAGATTATTAAGTTCATCAATAAAACTTTGATCTCTTAGTTTAGGAGGTTGTAATATACTTAGCTCGTTATCAAGAGCAAACTGTTTTACTGCCGACATTTTAATTTTCCTTCCTCTACCAGCTTGTTTATCAGGAGCAGTTACAACACCAACGACATTGTATTCATTATCAATCAAAGCCTTTAAAGAAGAAACTGCGAAATCGGGTGTTCCCATAAATACTATTCGAAGATCCTGTTTTTTCATTCTATAAAAATAAAAAAACCTGGCAAGTAAATTACCAGGTTTAAAATCTTTGTTCATACTAATTTATTGCCGTTCTTGAAGTGCTTGTACGCGTGCAATATTTTTTTCGATGCTACGTCCTTCATTGCTCTTATAGTAATTAGTCTTAATTCTGGTATATATGCTAATAGCCCTGTCGTAGTCTTCAAGTAATTCATATACTTGTCCAGCTTTATAGAGGAATAGAGGGGACGTGAAACCATTATCATCCAAGTTAGCAGCTTCTAGATAATATGCTGCAGCTTTATCCTTTTCACCGAGTTCTAGATAAGCATCACCAATTGCTCCTGTGGCCATTGGGCGAATTAAATGATCATCTGCATCAAAATCTTCCAGATAGTTAATAGCCATTTCAAAATCATTCTTCTTCAAATATATCATACCGGCATAGTAATTTGCAAGGTTGCCAGGTTTTGTCATTCCATATTCACTTATTATGTCAAGAAACCCCAAACTATTTCCATCACCATATAACGCTTTGTCAAGTGAATCAGTTGCAAAATAATTTTGAGCATGAAACATTTGTTCAGTTGCTTCTATTGTTTTTGGTGCAATGTAATACCGGCTATATCCAAAAGAACCTAGGATTACTATTATTACCACAACAACGATAATCCCAATAATCTTTTGATTATTAAATATAAACTCTTCTGTTTTACTAAGGGTTTCGCCGATATTCTCTAATCGCTGATCACCTGATATTTCTTTGTGTTTCTTTTTAGCCATAAGTTTCAATTTGAGCCTGCAAAAGTAATTTTTTCTTCTTAATTATGAAAACACTTGCTTTATTTTTTTTTCTAAGCAAGTTCGGTGTTTAAATATTTGTGTATGAACAAAATACAAGTGTAGTAAATTATTTGTGAGTTAGGTTCATATGCTTAATTTCTTTTTTGGTATAACTTGTTGTTTATTGAGATCAGTAATTATGATTCAGATGGTTAACATAGGTGCAATATACAGACGAATTGATGGTTATGTTGTTGTATTTAATGATCAATGTTTGCGCTCGAAGAATTAATAAAATAGATGGGGTAGTTCTATATCCAACCTTTCAATTTGTAATATGCAATTGCCAAGTATTCTCTGTAAACTATAATTTGATATTTAAAATGATTCCAAAACTGATACCTTAATTGAGTATTGTTACCAATGTTAGGGATGTATTTAGTTCCACCTAATTCGTAATCTTCATATTCTAAAATAGATTCAATCGCACTTTCAAAAGCTGATTCGCCAATAGTATTTTCCATCCCTAAAGTCTCAAAAACGCGGATTGAACGATACATATGCTCTGGAGATGTGATGATAAGTATATTTGATTTTACATCAATCAGTTTTGAAATTTGTAAGGCCTGCATTCTTGTATTTAAACCAATAGGCTCTAATATAATTTTTGATGAATCTATCCCTCTGGAAATTATTTCGTCCCTCATCAAGTTAACACTGCTTGATGTGTCAGTTATATCGCCAGGTAAAGCAATTATTATCTCTGCATCTGGATACTTTTTTGAAATATTAGATGCTTTATATGTACGCATTAAACCTGATTCACTGGGTATTCCTCCTCCTCCTAGGACAATTATATAGTTAGGGTTACTTTTAATAATTTTGTGAGACACACCAAGTTGATAATACATCCAAAATGGTAAAGTTGTAAAACTTAAAATGATCATAATAGAAAAAAGAAATCCTAAACAAATGAATGTATTCTTTATGATTGCCATTATTATTTTCTTAAATCTTAAAATCATAGTATAACAACTAATTTTCTTATAATTTAATAGTACTTATTTTTCTACTTAAAAATGGAATTAATTTGACTATTTATGTGTAAAAGTAATTTTTTCTTCTTAATCATGAAAACACATACTATATTTTTTACTTTTGTATTACACAGATTATTAAAGATGTATAAATGAGTATTAAGTTTCGCTAATAAGCTATAAATGAATAAACTACGATTTTTGATATTGTTATTGTTAATTCACGGAAGTACATTCGCAGGTTGGGTGATAAATGAAGAAAGTACGGATCTACATGGAAACAAGTTAATACAAACAATTTATATTCAGGATAATCTAATTAGGTATGAAACTCCATCTTCAATTGCAATAATTGATTTAAATAATAATTTTATTACAATAGTCTTTTCTCAGTATAAAGTGTTCTGGACAGGGACCATAGATGAACTTAAAGCAAGTAGTTTAGAAACTTATAAAAAGCAAAAGGAAGAAATACTTGCCGTATTACCCCCAAGTGAAAGAAATGAATTAGATAGTATTTATCTAGAGATTGAAAAGCAAATGCTGGATACAACAAACCATGTCCAAAGCAATAACTATGAACTCGTTGAAACGAATGACAAACTGGAGATACTCGGATATAACACAACTAAATATAATATACTAACAGATAGCATTGTGATTGAATCAATATGGCATACTACTGAGATTCAGCCTTATAATGACGTAAATCTACATCGTATGATGGTGTTTATGAAGCAACTAAATTCTACTTCAAGTAGTGGAATAATAACTCAAATAGATGAATATTTCAACCTTCTAAAAAGTGGTATATTATTAAAGTCTGTTGAGTTTTTGCCTGATGGTAACCGATACGAAGCAAATGTTACAAATATTCGTGAGGTTAATATTGTGTCTGACTTTTTTTTACCACCAAGAAACTATCGTAAAACTGCATTATCGGATATACTTGATTTAATGCCTGAGATATCAGAATATGGCCCAGATTGGTAATCACATAATACTACGATATCTTCCGGCAACTCATTTAACAACAAATTCAAGTAATTTGTTGCCTTCTAGATAAGCTTCAAAATGATCATTTATTGCAATTGGACCAACTCCTGAAGGAGTACCTGTAAAAATAAGGTCACCATCTACCAGGGTAATAAATTTTGATATGTAAGCAATAATATTTTCAAAAGAAAAAATCATATCGCTTGAATTACCTTTTTGTTTTTCTTCACCGTTAATTGTAAGCGAAAAGTTTATACTTTCTTGATTATCAAGTGTATTTCTTTTAATAAACTTACCAATTGGCGCAGATTGATCAAACGCTTTTGAAATTTCCCAAGGTAATCCTTTATTTTTGCATTGAGATTGCACATCTCTAGCTGTAAAATCAATGCCAATGCCTATTTCCTGATAATAAGTATGTGCATTTT
>NYYH01000020.1 GCA_002686705.1 Bacteroidota bacterium | reverse complement strand
CCAGAACATTAGCATTATCAAAATAGTTATTACATTTATTGAAAAAGATTTGCCCATAAAAACTGGCTCTAAAACACCTCCCATAAAAAGTGACGGGGCAAATATACCTCCAACACCACCACTGCCATTTGTAACAGCCATTGCAACAACTTTAAATATTAAAATTAACCCTAGGAAAATTATTAAGTGTGTTGAGGTTGATGACAAGTGGAATAGATCCTCATTTACCACGCCATCAACTTTATTATCAATAAGAAGTTCTAAAAATTCATATCCTTCTCCATAAAGCGAGGGGAGCATAAAAATTAATAAACCTAAAGATATCCCACCGATAATTACTTTTACAAATTTTAATTTTATTTTTTGGAAAAGTCCTTCGATAAACAATGTTGTTCGTGTAAAGTATAAGGATACCAATCCCGTAAGTAGGCCAAGGCCAATGTAATAAGGTAGGTGCTCAATATAAAAACCATCAACCAGGTTGAATGATAACAAAACTCCTCGGCCCATTAATAAATAAGCAACCGATGCACCCGTAGCCGAAGCAATTAATAGTGGAATTAATGCACCCATTGTTAGGTCGATCATCAAAACCTCTAATGAGAAAATTACGGCTGCAACCGGAGCCTTAAAAATCGCAGCAATAGCACCTGTTGCACCAGCACCTATCAATACCATTACAGTCTTACGATTAAGCTTGAACAATCTTCCAAGGTAAGAACCAAATGAGCTACCGGTAAGCACAATAGGGGCTTCTAATCCAACAGAACCACCGAAGGCAACTGTAAGAGTACTTCCTATCATAGAGGAGTACATATTGTGAGATTCTATTCTTCCCTGCTTTCGCGATATTGCATACAATATTCTGCTTACACCATGGCCAATATCATCACGCACAATGTATGTAGCAAAAATTACGGTTAATGATATCCCGATAAAAGGAAACGCGAGATAGAGGTAATTTGAATCATCGAAAACGAAACCATGAGTTATAATATCATGAGTAAAAAATACTGTATTCTTTAATAATACAGCGGCTAGTCCACTCACGAGACCTATAATTAAACTCAAAACCAACACTAATCTTTTTAACCTTACGGGATTAGTATTAAATTTTATAAAATTGAGTTTTTGAAAAAGTGTTCTCACCTGTTGGTTGAAAAAATAATCTGCAAAGTTATGGAATTTAGAACACACAATAACACGAAAACAGATTGGTATCTAATATACAATGATGTATTTGCTCCTATCTATTCTTCCGACATATCCTTAAGAATTTCTCTGTAATGTGAAAATACATTGGCTCTGGATACAAAACCTTCATATTTTCCATTCTTCAATACAACAAGATTATATTTGCCCGAATGTTGAAACTTACCGGCTACAATTTCCATATCATCATCATGATTTACAATGTTCGACGGCATAAATACCAAACTATGAACGGGTGTTGCATCATACAATTCTGGCTTGAACATTATATTTCGAATTTGGTCGAGAAAAATAATTCCATAAAAATTATTTTCATCATCAATAACAGGATAAACATTACGGTTTGAGTTTGCTATTACCTTAATCAATTCCCCTAGTGTTGCTTCATGGTCTATAGTACTAAAATCTTTTTCAATTAAGCTGTCAATATCCATCATGGATAACAAAGCCCTGTCTTTATGATGAGTTATAACCTCGCCACGGTTTTTGAGCTGTATTGTATAAATGGACTTGGATACCATTAAACGTGCCATAGCATAGGATATCGTAGCTACAAGCATAATAGGAAGAAACATATTGTAACCACCTGTTATTTCTGCAATTAGAAAGATAGCGGTAAGAGGAGCATGTATTACTCCAGCTAATAATCCGGCCATCCCAACAAGAGCAAAATTAGCAACAGGTAGTTGCACAAAACCAAAATAATTAAGTAAGCTTGCAAAAAATAATCCCGACATTGTTCCTATAAAAAGTGTTGGAGCAAAAATACCACCAACACCTCCTGCCCTGAAAGTTAATGATGTAGCAATTACTTTAAATAGAATTATCGCCAGCAAAAGAATTAGAGCAATAGGGACACTCTCACTGTAATTATAAAATATACTTCCATCAAAAATAAACTCTAGCTTGCCAGCTAATCCTTCATTAATTGCTTCAAAACCTTCACCATAAAGAGAAGGAAGTAAAAATACCAGACCGCCAAGCATTCCAGCTCCTATTACAAACTTAACAAACCAATTGTTAAGATAGTTGAATACTTTTCCGGAGACAACATACATTTTTATAAAGTAAACCGAAATGAGCGATGTAAAAATACCAAGTCCAATGTAATAAGGTGTTTGTCCAAGCTCAAATTTGTGGTCTATTACAAAAGGGTATAATATGTCCTGTCCTAAGAACATGTATGAGGTCAATGCTGCTGTTATTGATGCAATCAGCAAAGGAACAAGGGCCGTCATCGTCATGTCGAAAAGAATAACTTCGAGTGCAAAAACTATTGCTGCAATTGGTGCCTTAAATATTGCCGACATTGCGGCGGCGGCGGCAAAACCCAATATAGTTACCATCTGTTTGTAATTCAACCTAAGGGCTTTACCTATCATCGATCCCCAGGCAGCACCGGTAACAACAGTAGGTCCTTCTAGTCCAACAGAACCACCAAATCCAACGGTAAGTGCACTCGTAATTATTGATGAAAAAGTATTATGCTTTTTTATTACACCATGCTCTTTTGAAATTGCATAAAGAACATTTGGAACACCATCTCTTACAGGCCTTCGTAATAAAAACTTTATAAAAATTACAGTAGCAAAGATTCCTATTGCAGGATATATTACATAAAGATAGTTTGAGTACGATTCAGAAAAATCACTTGTAAGTAATTCACGAACGTAGAATACAATATTCTTCATTATTACAGCAATCACACCACCTACAAAGCCAATTATTATGCTCAGCATTATCATCAGCTGGTTCTTAGGCAGCTTATGAAGTTTTATAATAGCTTTTTGTATTATGCGTTTCCGTTTCATTAGTGGTGCAAAAATAGCAAATAGCAATTTGATGCAGTAAATAAAGTGATAAGATTTGAAATAAAAATAGTAAGCTCAGAAAAGCTATCCAAATATTATCCCTACCCCAAATAGTATAGTAAAAAGAAGTGTTGAAAGAGCCAATCTTTTTAAATATGGGTCAAGGAGAGATTTATCGGTAATTTTATTAATTTCATATAGTTCCTTAATAATTAGCGGATAAGAAACTAAAAAAATAAATTGCCATAAGCTGTGATATTGTAATGCAACAAATACTAATGCATTAACCATAGCTAAAGTAATTATGGTGTAGTGGTATTTTTTTGACGTCTCAAATCCAAGAATTAATGCCATTGTTCGCTTTCCTGAGATTGCATCATTTTCCATATCGCGCATATTGTTAAGGTTTAGTACGCCAGTACATAAAAAACCCATGGATGATGCAGGAAGTATAATTTCCCAATTTAAACTATGTGTATTTAAAAAATAAGTGCCTAGTACAGCTATTATTCCAAAAAATAAGAAGACAAAGACATCGCCAAAACCAGAATAGCCATAAGCTTTGTTACCAACGGTATATTTAATTGCAGCGCCTATTGAGGCTACACCTAGAAATAGAAATAATAAGCCTAATTGCCAGTTCATTCCAAGAGATTCGATTATGAGCCAAATACCACTTATAAATGACAGTACCATAAATACTACAATTCCAAGTCTCATTTCCTTTGGGCTTATACTACCACTTTGAATAGTGCGTTTCGGGCCAAGGCGTTCTTTATTATCTGTACCTTTCATACCATCGCCGTAATCGTTTGCAAGGTTCGATAGAATTTGTAAAAAAAGAGTTGTAATAATGCATAATATAATTACTGTCCAATTATATTCTTTAGAGGATATTGCCAGAAAACTGCCCATCAAAATACTTGCAATTGCAAGTGGCAATGTTCTTAACCTAATTGCTTCTATCCATGATCTGATTTTGGTCATTGGCCTTTATGGTGAATGGTTATTAGTGAGTGGTAAAAATCGTCACCGTCCTGCTATTCACAATTAACACTATGGAAACTTTGGATACTTATGAAAATCGGGATCACGTTTTTCAAGAAAAGCATTTTTGCCCTCCTGCGCTTCATCAGTTAAATAATAGAGTAGGGTAGCATTACCCGCAAACTCTTGTAATCCAATCTGCCCATCGAGCTCAGCGTTCATGCCAAGTTTTATCATTCTTAGAGCCATTGGACTACGTTTGTGCATTGTAAGGCACCAATCAACAGTTTCATCTTCAAGTTTAATAAAGGGAACTACTTTATTCACTAATCCCATTTCAAGGGCTTCCTGTGCAGAATATTGTTTATTCAAAAACCATATCTCTCGCGCCTTTTTTTGTCCAACAATTGAAGCTAAATAAGATGAGCCAAGACCTGCATCAAAACTTCCAACTTTTGGACCGGTTTGTCCAAATACTGCATTCTCACTTGCAATAGTAAGATCACAAACTACGTGCAATACATGTCCGCCACCAATTGCAAATCCATTTACCATGGCAATTACTGGTTTTGGCATGGATCTTATTTTTCTTTGAACATCCAGTACATTTAATCTTGGAATGCCATCCTTTCCAACATACCCTCCTTTTCCTTTGAGATTCTGATCACCCCCACTACAAAATGCCTTGTCACCTTCCCCGGTCAAAATAATAGTATATACATCCTGATCTTCCCTCAACATTTCCATGGCAGCAGCCATTTCTGTTGTTGTGGTGGGTGTAAAAGCATTATAATATCTTGGCCTGTTAATGCTTAATTTTGCAATATGATTCCATTTCTCAAGTTTGATTTCATCGAAATCGTGCATGGATTTCCATTCCCTACTACTCATGATTTTTCTATTTTATTTTGATACGAAAATATGAAATTAGTATTATCTCTCCAAAAAATGAATTTCATAGTTTCGCAATTTGTGTAGTGTGTTTTCAATATCGTTAGTAAATCCAAGCATCATGCCACCACCACCGGAACCACATAGTTTTAAGTAATAATTGCCTGTTTCTAACCCCGATTTCCATATTTTCTCAACTGACTTAGGAATCATCTGATTGAAATAATCAAATGTAAATTCTGAGAGTGATTTTATGTTAGAGAACAATTCGTCATCGTTGCCTGATAGTAAGTTATTTATACAGTTATTGTTTATAGGAACAAGTTGGTTTTGAATTGCGCTCGAGTAACTTTCCATCTTGTATTTCTCTAAAAACCAGTTTACAAGTGGTTGAGTTTCTCCGATTGTTTTAGTGTCAATTAAGAAAATACTAATATCATTTTTATTACTTTCTTTGGACAGTTCTATGGTTTTCAGTTTGTTATTTTCTGCTAAAAGCACTGCTTTGTTAAGATAAGAAACAAGGGGATCTAAACCTGAACTTTTTCCGTGGTAATACGACTCCATTCTGGAGAAGATTGTTTTCAATTCTGATAAAGTATTACTGCTTTCTTGTAGAAAATACGAATTATAAATCGCAGCTACAATTGCTCCTGAACTCCCAAGTCCATAGCTTATGGGTATATTGAGGTTGAAATAAAGACCTCTTTCTATATCTAATCTAAATTCCTGAGTATTAATTATTTGATCGAAATTATTTTTTTCAAGAAAATCCAGGTATTCAGATAAGTAAACTACTGAAGGGTGCTTACTCCGGCCTTCTGATGAATTGTCGATTAGCAATTGACCAGTGAATTTAGCATACGGAATGCAGAGGGCCATTGAGCCTTTCATAAGGCTGTATTCTCCGAAAAGTAAAATTTTGGAATTAAATACAGGTCCTTTTTCTGTTATCATAACTCTAACTTTTCAGGCCCACTGCCCACTTTGTCGTGAATGACTGTATTATTGTTAGTAAATTTAAGAAGTTCAGAATTAATAAATGCTATCACTTGGTCTTTGTTCTCATGAGGATAAAGCAGGTGAATGTTAGGTCCTGCATCTAAACTAAAACAAACCGGAATCTCTGTTTCTTCTCTAAATTCCCATATACTATTAATTATCGAAATAGTATTTGGTTTCATTAAAATAAAATACGGGTTGGATGTCATCATCATAGCATGCAAAGTAAGAGCTTCCGATTCAACTATTTTTACAAATTCTACCAAATCACCTGAACTAATAACCGACAGTAATCTTTGTATATTATTGTTTGCCTGTTCGAACCTTTTATTTGATAAGGGATTAGAATTCATAAGCTCATGCCCAAATCTGCTTGACACTTTCTTTTGTGTAGAATCAACAATAAGGATCGAATCTTGGTAAGTTTCAAAAACGGGTTTAATATTTAATATTAATTTACTTCCATACAAGTTAGAACTACTTTCAATTCCTTCAATTTCACCCCAGCTTACCAATCCTCCATATAGAGAACGGCATGCACTACCCGAACCAAGTCTTGCTATATATGACGCTTTTTGAAAAAATTCATCATTTGAAGAAAAAGTATTAAAATATTTTCTTTCAATCTCGCATAAAGTAAGAGCAATTGCACTCATTCCTGATGCAGAAGAGGCAATGCCAACTGAATGAGGAAAAGTATTTTTCGAATGGATTTTAAAACCTAACTGATTGATAAAGGGAAAAATATCAACTAAGGCCTTAAAAAAAGTTGATATTTTTTCAGCAAATATGTCGTTATGTATTCCATCAAGATAAAACTTAAGATTAAAATTCTTTCCCGAGGTTGGAAAAAATTTGACAACAGTTTCGGTAAGTGATTCTTGTAGAGTAAAACTCAGTGATGCATTACTCGGTAACTGAACTGCCTTTTTCCCCCAGTATTTAAGGAGCGCAATATTTGAAGGGCTTCGCCATCCAACCTTTCCTGAAGGAACTTCTTTAAAGTTGAGTTTAGAATTTAAATAGTTCACTAAATCTTCTGTTAGTAGAATTTTTTGTAAAGATAGAAATATCGTTTGTAATCTGGGTTTACAAATGTATAATGAAAAAAAGAATAACTTATAAATTAAATCAGAGAATTAGGGTTCATTTCTTTATGAACTTAAAATAATCCCTAAGTATTTCAGCATTCTTTTCAGCAGGTGTGAATATTTCAAGAACCTGTGTTTTTTGATCATTATCGTTAAAGAAATCTTGTAATATCGAATTAAGTTCTTCAAGTGTTTCAGATTTCAAATAGTCTACATCAAATGCTTTACAGATATATTCTGCACTCCAATTGTGTTTTGCTTCAAAAAACTCCTCTAAATTTGGTGTATTATCCGGACCTTGTATAAACCTAAAAATACCACCTCCTGAATTATTTATCACAATAATTTTAAGGTTCGGCATTAAGTATTTGTTCATCAAACCATTAGAGTCATAAAAGAATCCCAAATCACCTGTAATTATTACATTTAACTTATCCGATACGTAAGCATATCCGGCAGCAGTTGAAATGTCCCCTTCAATGCCGCTAACCCCGCGATTTGAATTATAGACAATATTTTGCATGCTTCCGAACAACTGTGAATATCTTACCGGAGTACTATTGCCAAGGTGTAATACACAGTTTTCAGGTAATTTTTTCAGTACGTATTCAAATACTTTAAGGTCTGAATATTTGGCTCTTGAAAGAAATTCTTCCTTCTTTCTGTTAACTTCATTTTTCCTGTTGTGCCACAGGTTGGAATAATTGCTATCAAGAGGATTAATGTATTGATAAAGTGAATTAAAGAATTCATTTTCATTGGAATTAACCGACTCAGTAAGACTAAAATAAGTGTCCATTTTTTCACCCGATGGTGATATATGCCAATGGAACTGTGGCTTGTTTTTTCTCAAGAATTTTTTAATCATCTTAGAAACTACCTGTCCCCCAAAACTGATAAGGATTTCAGGCTTGAAAAGTTCAGATTCTTTTTTATAGATGGTCGACACTACATTATCGATAGTATCTATACAATCAAACCCTGTAATATTAGAGGTTGTTTCAGTTAGTACAACTACGTTTTGGTTGTGAGAAATCTTTTCAATACTATTGCTTAACCTATCGTTGGTTTTTGACTGTCCGGCTATTATCATAACCTTACTACTATTGCTACAACTAGCAGCAATTTTTTTCAAAAGTGATTCTGAAATAGTTAAACTGTTTGTCTCTAATTTGATTAATCTTCCAGAAACTGGTTCTTCGGTTGTACCATAAATTGGTTCATTAAATGGAATGTTAATGTGAACCGGGCCTGGCTGTGGAAATGTGCAATAATGAAGAGCTTCATTTATTGTTTCTTCAGCGGCTTTAAACTTATCTTTTGAATCTACGGTTAATGGCAATTGATAACTTTTTTTTATAAAATTAGCATATACATTTTTTTGTCTGATTGTTTGTCCATCACCTATATCTATGAATTGTTCAGGACGATCAGCAGTAATTACTAAAAGTGGAATCTTCTGGTAATAAGCTTCAGAGATTGCAGATGAATAATTTAATGCTGCACTTCCTGAGGTACATGCAATTGCAATAGTTTTTTTAGAATTCAAAGCAAGTCCGATAGCAAAAAATGCAGCACTACGCTCATCAACAATACTAAATGCGTTTATTTCAGGCCTGTTTGCAAAACTTAGTATGATTGGTGCATTACGTGAACCTGGTGATATTACTATGTCTGTTAGCCCATGTTTGACAAAAATATCAGCTAGAAGGCTTATGTTTTTTTTAGTAGAAGTCATTATGCAAATCTCTACAAATTTTCTACAATCGACAAGAGAGTTTTCGACTTATACACTGTTTCTTTATATTCATCTTTATTGCTTGATGAAGCGGTGAGGCCGCCACCTACATAAATGTTTATTTTATTAGTATCTAATTCGGCACATCTGAGGTTTACAAATAATTGTGATTGGTTTGCCAGTTTCCATGGTCCTAAAAATCCTGTATAATATCTCCTTTGGTGTTGTTCGGCTTTATGTATCATCAAATATGCTTCTGCTTTTGGCAATCCACATACGGCTGGTGTAGGATGTAAGCTGGCAATAAACTTCCCTTCCTTTTCATTTAATGATGAAAAGGGTATTTTAAATTGAGTTTGGATATGAGCAATATGTCCGGCACTAACATTTATATGCCCTACTTTATCAAAATCATGAATGCCAAGTTCTGATAAATTAGACTCAATAAATAACGAAACTAAGTGTTGTTCTTCTTTTTCTTTATTAGTCCAGGTAATATTCTCGCTATCTTCATCAAGCAATTGAGTGCCCGCCATTGCATCTGTAATAACATAGTTATCAACTTTTTTAAACAAAGTTTCAGGAGTTGCACCACACCATGTTCCTATACCTGGTAGATGAAATAAATTGATAAATGCATTATTATACTTTTCCTTTAACATGCTAAGAAGTTGATTTAACTTTAACTCCTCTTTAAGCTTTTTATGAATGACTCTGGAAAAAACAACTTTCTTTAGATATCCGTCCTTTAGCTGATTAATTAAATAGTCTGCTCTATCTAAATAATCCGCTTTTGAAATACAATAATTATTTTCAAAATAGAAGTTTCCAATATCGGGTAGTGTATCTAGAAAACCTACTATTTCAGTTATATTTTCGTCCTCACTAAGTACATAATCAGGCTTAATAATATTTACTAAGCCAGTTTTAGCACTTTCGAAGTTTGCAATAACGAAGCCATTAGTTTGCTCAATATCAAGTATATCTATCTCATGAAGACTAACATCTTTCTGAAAGATCAGATTAAATTTCTTTTTTGAGGGCAAGCAATATATGGCAAAAGGTAATCCCTTTTTGATCAGCATTTGTGGTATCTCAAGTATGCTGTTTATCATTTCTTAACAATAATATTCGTTATCCTGCAAGTCGATAACAGGGTATTTTGGTCGTCTGTAATGTCAATACTCCAAACATGTGTATTAGTACCTTTATGGATAATGTTCCCAGTTGCTAATACATAACCTTTATTTGTACTTCCAACATGGTTTGCACTTATTTGAGCACCTCTCACTGAAAATTTATTAAGATCTACCAATAATGCTGAACCTAATCCTGCGATGGTTTCAGCTAGAGCAAGATTTGCACCACCGTGTAATATGCCTTCTGGTTGAAAAGTTTTTTCATTAACCGGCATTTGAGCAGTTATTCTACCTTCGCCAACTTCAAGATACTCAATCTCCAGTTGCTCCATCATCGTACCTTTGTTAAGTACATTTAGTTGCTCAATAGTTAATTTTCCTAGTTCCATTGTTGCTTTTTTTCGGAATGTCAAAAATAAGGGTAATAATATCTTGTTTGTACTTTTTATAGTTATAATGTTAGCTACCCCAACTTTTCCGGTCCAGGCTCCGATATTGAATGGCTTCTATCAGATGTTCGGTCATAATATCAATCGAACTATCAAGGTCTGCAATTGTCTTTGCTACCTTCTTGGTTCTGTAAAAGGTCCTGGTTTATAGGCTAAGTTTTTCTATGGCGTTTATTAGCAAATTTAAGCCTTCAGGCTGCAAGTTACAATATTTATCAATGTCTTTGGATGCCATTTGGGAGTTGTTGAAAATTTGCGGGTTGCCAAAAAACAGTTTGATCTTGATCTTTTTTGCGGTAAAGACTCTGTTCCTAACCTCATGGCTTCTTTAGCCTTTCGGCGTATATGCCAGATCTATAAAAGTGATATGTGTTACCTCAATATGCAAATCCATCTTGTCCATCAAAGAGCCTGATATTTTGTTGAAGTAGCTTTTTACTATATCAGGTGAGCGAACGTATTTCTGGTCAGGGTCGTTGTATTGTCCACAGGGACATTACTTCATGGTAGCCACAAGCATAAAACTTGCAGGATAAAAACACGTTGATAAACTGCCGGCCTTCTTAAAAGGGTTATTTTTGCAAACCATTGTCTAACAATTAATAATAAATAGTATGAAAGAACTGATTTCTACCCTAACTGTTTTACTGATTGGGTTCAGCGTTTTATTCTCACAGCAAATACCCCGTGACAAGGTTCTTGTAGAGATAGGTACCGGTACCTGGTGTCAGTATTGTCCAGGGTCTGCGATGGGTGCTGACGACCTTGTTGCCAACGGACATGATGTTGTGATTATTGAGAATCATAATGGTGATAGCTACACCAATACTGCTTCCAATGCAAGAAATTCCTATTATAACATTACAGGATATCCAACTACTGTCTTTGACGGTGGCTCAGTCTATGTTGGAGGAAGTAATAGTACGAGCCTTTATCCACAGTACTTACCACGTTATAATCAGAAGATTAATATCCCTACGTCATTTTCCATCAACATTCTGGGAACATCTTCAGGTTTTGTTGATTTTAATGTGGATGTAACCATAGAAATGGTTGATCCCTATGTAGGATCTGATATTCGCCTGCACTGTGCAATTACCGAATCAGATATACAGGAATACTGGCAGGGAATGTCACATTTAAACTTTGTCCAACGTACAATGCTTCCTGATCATAACGGCATCCCGCTGGATTTCACCTCTGGAAATGTAATCCAACAGAGTTACTCATTTGTAATAGACCCAGATTGGCTGCCTGAGAATTGTGAGTTTGTGATCTTTTTGCAGGAACATGGAACCAAGGAAGTTCTGAATGCCACTAAAAGGGATCTCATGGAATTTTCTAATATTAATGATTATGATACTTCACTTTCACATATGTCAAATGTTCCTGAAAAATCATGTACTGGTTCTTTTACTCCTTCCTTTGTTCTCCGAAACAATGGAAACGAAGATCTTACCTCGCTCACAGTACATTATCAGGCTAATGAAGGACCGTTAAGCACTTATGACTGGACAGGAACTTTAGCCTTTTTGGAAGAAGAAACTGTTGATCTGCCGCTGATAGATTTTACCCCAACGGAAGAAAATACCCTTAGGATATATTCAGAAGATCCAAACGGAAATCCTGATCAATACCTTCTTAATGATACCATACTACAACTTGTTCCGGAAGCAGATATCACACCATTTATTGTGACATTGTTCCTCAGATGTGATAATTATCCGGAAGAAACATCCTGGAAATTTCTTGATAGTGAAGGCAATGTAGTCTATGAGGGCGGTCCTTACAGTACGCCCGGACATACTATCGCAGAAGAATTTGAGCTAGATGATCTTACCTGTTATCAATTCTATGTATATGATGCAGGTGGGAATGGTCTAAATTCTCCTGGAATGTTTATGCTATTTTATGGTTCAGATAACTACATTCTTCAGGGAGCAGATGATTTTGGTGCGGTTCTCGGTACCAATTTCTCCACTGACAACACCACAGGAATTGATGATAAAGATCTCAATTTTGAACTGGAGGTTTATCCTAATCCTTTCGATGATTACACAAATATTGCCTTCACAACCAAGGAAGCAAGTCATGTGAGGGTGAGCATGTACAATGTTTTTGAAGAACTTGTTTACCAGAGTGATGAAGGTATACTAGGTTCTGGTAAACAGCTTGTTAAAATAAACGGGAAAGATTTTGAGAATGGTGTTTATTTTATACAATTATTGGTAAATGAGCAGGTATATGTTAAAAAAGTTGCTGTAACACATTAATCTTTGAGTTAAAATAACTTTTAAGCAGGCTGGTTTTTTTCTTGCAATTTCTAACTACCCCAACTTTCGCGGTCCAGGCTACGGTATTGAATGGCTTCAGCCAGATGTTCTGTCATAATATCTTTTGAACTATCAAGGTCAGCAATCGTCCTTGCTACCTTTTTAATTCTGTCAAAAGCTCTTGCTGAAAGGCTAAGTCTTTCCATGGCGGTTTTAAGCAAACTTAAGCCTTCGGGTTGCAGATTGCAATAATTTTCAATGTCTTTGGATGCCATCTGTGAGTTATTGAAAATTTTTGGATTGTTAGTAAAACGTATTTCTTGAATTTTTTTGGCAGATATCACTCTGTTCCTGACGTTTTCACTTTTCTCACCTGCAGGAGTATGTGCCAGGTCTTTAAAAGGGACCGGAGTTACTTCCACATGCAAGTCTATCCTGTCCATCAAAGGCCCTGAAATTTTATTGAGGTAACTCTTTACAATACCCGGTGAGCATACACATTCCCTGTCAGGATCGTTATAATATCCGCAGGGACAAGGATTCATGGCCGCCACTAGCATAAAACTAGCCGGATAATCAACTGTTACTCTGGCACGTGAAATAGTGACTATTCTATCTTCCATTGGTTGTCGCATTACTTCCAGAACGGTTCTCTTGAATTCTGGTAACTCATCAAGGAAAAGTACACCATTTTGCGCAAGAGATATTTCTCCGGGTTGTGGATATGTACCACCTCCAACAAGTCCGGCATCACTAATAGTGTGATGAGGTGATCTGTACGGTCTTTCTGAAACAAGTGCAGAATCACCCGGTAAAATGCCTGCAACGGAGTGAATTTTAGTAGTCTCCAGAGCTTCTTCTAATGACATTGGAGGTAGAATTGATGGCAATCTTTTTGCTAGCATAGTTTTTCCTGAGCCAGGAGGGCCAATCATAATTGCATTATGACCACCAGCGGCAGCAATTTCCATTGCCCGTTTTATATTCTCCTGTCCTTTAACGTCTTCAAAATCGAATGTATAAGTTCTGAATTGTGATAGTTCGTCGTTTGCATCGATTCTTACAATACCATCTTTAGTGTCATTATCAAGCATGTTTATTACATCATTGATATGATCAAAACCATATACATCAATTCCATTTACAATAGCCGCTTCCGACGCATTTTCTTTTGGAACAATTATTCCTTTAAAATTGTCTTCTTTAGCTTTGAGAGCCATGGGAAGTGCTCCTTTTACAGCTACTAAACCTCCATCAAGCGAAAGCTCTCCCATCATTACATATTCATCAAGTTTTTGGGCATTAATTTGTCCCGATGCGGCTAAAATCGCAATGGCAATTGATAAGTCGTAGGCAGAACCTTCCTTTTTAATATCGGCCGGAGCCATGTTGATCACTATACGTCGTCTTGGAAATTTATAACCAATGTTAGTGATAACAGCTACTAAGCGATGATGACTTTCTTTAACGGCATTATCGGGCAGGCCGACAAGGTAAAATTTCTTACCCTGACTGATGTTTACTTCAATCGTAATAATAATGGCATCAATGCCATGAATAGCAGTACCATAAGTTTTAACAAGCATGGGTGTGTGTTAGATTAACTGTAACAAAAATAAGAAAATTTGATATTGCTAGTCTATCTGACCTATGGCTTATATCCTGATTTATTAAAAATAGATTGTGCGTCAGAGTTTTGTATTAGGCTTTCAAGACTTATTTCAGTGTGGTTTGCCATATACTTCCTTACAATTTGCCAACCAAGCCAAATACCTAATCTTGGAGGTGAATCATTTGGAAAACCGCTTGTAAAAGGTCCATCCTGAATAAGTTTAGTTTGAATTTTATAATCAGCAGAGTAAAATAATTTGTTTTTAACAAAAAAAGCCCAAACATTTGCTTTATTCTCCTCAACCCATTTCATCTGTTCAGAATTATAGCAGATTTTAAGGCTGTCGGGTATAGTTGGAAGTACTGCATCAAGATAGTACAATAGTTTTCCTCCTGCTACCATTCTTTCAATCATTGTTTTTTGTTTATCGTGAGGAGCAAGTTCAGACATGTACATTGCCTTCATAACATCAATAACTATATTATCACGTGTCATACATCTTATTTTATAATGTGGGAGTCCCAAACTTCTGTATTTTAGAAATCCCTCTCCAAGATAAACATCAAGAGCTATTATAACAACCGAGTCATCAAAAATAACTGGAGTTTCATAATATAAATCGGAAATATATGTGTAAACAACAGGTATTTTCTTGTTAGGAAAGAAATAGTGATACCTGCTAAAAGCATCTGATAATTGACTTTCTTCATTAACCAAATCAGGAAATAATTCCATTGCTGCGGTACTAATTGCTATCAGCTGTGTGTCAGTAACGTACTCATATAAAGGAGCTAATACTTCAGGGGCATCAATATTATTTCCTAGGAACAAGGAAAATTCGTTTTGAATTTCATGTATTTCATTCAGAAAGTCAGTTGTATCAGTTTCGAAGAGTGCTTTGCCGTAGCGGTGAATTTTAACATCCTGTTTCTTCAGAAGTGACTCGTTAATTTTAGGGCCTTTTAATGCATTGTTATCACATGATTGAAGTAACAACAATGCAAATAAAAGTAATATGATCGAACGATTAAATTTTGTCATAATCATAAAAAAATGTCAGCACAAAAATACTGACATTTATGAATTATGTTAAAAATATTTTAGGTTTTCTGGGAACGCTAATAACTAAAATATTTTCCATCCAAGTGTTACTAGGAACATACTTGAGCTTGAACTAATACTATGTGTAGCACTATTATATTTGATATTACCTAAAATTGGTTCGCCAAAAGCACCTATGTATTTCACGTCGAGCGCAAACATAAGTACATCAACTCCAACTCCAGCATGATAATTCCATGTTAAATTTTTAATGTCTGATTCAGTTATTGGTTTAAATAGTTCCTCATCAACACCACTAACATCCTCAGAATTATTTATAGTTTTCTTTGTGACAATATTAGTGTTAAGGCCAATAAATATCCTTATGTTCACAACCTTGAGGTCTATCATTCGCCATCCAACTGAAACTGGTATATTAATTGAGTTTAATTTAATATCTTGCTCAAATGGACTTAGGTCTGAGCCACCTAGGTCAACTTCCGGATATTTAAAAACACTACCTTGTGTTAACCAGTTTACTTCTGGCTGAACGTATATTTTTTCCCCGATCCTCACAAATGCTCCAAACATGAAATTGTTTTTAAACGAGGTTTTAATACTATCAACATTGCTTGTGAGTTTTGAAGAGGAGAATCCAATCTGTGGACCAAAATGTAATTGAGCTTGGATAGAGAATACAATTAATATAGCGGAGATTATAAGGGCTGTTTTTTTCATAATATTTGTTTTTAATTATTGAATTACCAAAAATAAACAAAAAACCTAGTAATGATACTTTACTTAGCGCGATTAATTATATTTGTAATCTATTAAAGAAAATAACGTAGAATAGTTGCCATACTGGCCAATAAATTTATTGTTAAACTAATGTTTATGAAGAGGATTCTTACTATATTTTTAATAGCAATATCGATAAGCCTAATGGCTCAAAATAAGCCATTTCAGTTTGGTATTAAAGCAGGACCAAATATGGGATGGTTTAGTACATCGGCTGATAATTATCAAAATAAAGGAGTAGATTTTGGTGGTTCTTGGGGATTTATTGCCGATTTCTTTATTATGGAAAATTACTCATTTTCCACAGGTTTTGATATTGTTTATCTCAATGGTACAATGTCATATCCTGATGTTTATGAATATGATACTTCATCTGTTAAAATTTCTGGCACTTTGAAGCGAAGTTATAGAACAAAGTATGTTAAAATTCCTTTTGTTTTTACGATGAAAACCAATGAGATTAAAGGTGTAAAATATTATGGTCAAGTTGGTTTTGGTTTAAGTATTCTCTTCGCTGCAAAGGCCAAAGATGATTTCACGGGCAATAATGGGGAACATATCACAACACCTAAACATAATATTTATGATGATTTGCTTCCAACACGTGAATCATTAATACTAGGGGCAGGTATGGAAATCCCTTTGCATGGTTCTACAATTATTCGTGTTGGGCTAGTATATGATAATGCTTTTATAAACATACTTCGTGGTTTTAATACTGTAAATACGTCAGCCAAGAATAACGGTAGAAACAGTTTCATTGCCCTTGATATAGGTATTCTATCTTAAACATTATCTGTTGGGATTAAGAAAGTACAATAAACATACACCACCCTCTTAATATATGCTTGATTAAGTAATTGAGTAAAGTTGAAAGTTGAGAATGAAAATAGCTTTAGCACAAATAAATTATCATATCGGCAACTTCGATAGTAACACCTCCAAGATAATAGAAGCTATTAAGCGTGGTGAGAAAGAAGGATCTGATATTGTTGTGTTCTCTGAACTAGCAATATCCGGTTATCCTCCCCGTGATTTTTTAGAGTTCACCGATTTTGTTGAACAATGCATATCATCACTAAACAAAATTGTTAAATATTGTACAAAGACTGCTGCAGTGGTAGGCTTGCCAACTTTTAATCATAATGAAAAAGGCAAACCATTATATAATTCTGCAGCATTTTTGGCAGATGGCAAGATAAAATCGCTCACTAATAAAACACTTCTTCCGAATTATGATATCTTCGATGAGTATCGATATTTTGAACCAAATAATGAATTTAATCTCGTTGTTTATAAAGGTTGTAAAATAGCTATCACTATTTGTGAGGATTTGTGGAACGTACAGGATAATCCACTATACACCATAAATCCTATGGATGAACTAATGAGTCAGTCTCCTGATTTAATGATAAATATTGCTGCCTCACCATATAATTATCATCAAACAAAGGTCAGAAAGGAAGTTCTAAGAAAGAATGCCATTCAGTATAATATGCCATTATACTATGTTAATCATGTAGGTGCTCAAACTGAATTACTATTTGATGGTGGTTCACTGGTTATGAATTCTAATGGTGAAATTGTTGATGAGCTGTCTTATTTTGAAGAAGATTTCAAAGTTTTTGATACTGATGAGGTTGCAAAAAACAAACTATCAGAATATAAAGAGTTGGATCGGATAGAAGTTGCAGATATCCACGATGCGTTGGTTATGGGTATTCGTAATTATTTTCAGAAACTTGGGTTTAGTAAAGCTATACTTGGACTGTCAGGAGGTATTGACTCTGCATTAACGGCTGTCCTTGCTGCTGAAGCTCTTGGCAGAGAAAATGTATATAATGTTCTACTTCCATCAAGATACTCATCAGATCATTCGATTGATGACTCAGTTCAGCTAGCCAAAAACCTAAATATGCCCTATGATATTATCAATATTGAGGAGGCATTTGGTTCATTTGAAAATATACTTGAACCTTATTTTAAAGGATTTCCGGCTAACATAACCGAAGAAAACCTTCAGGCACGTACGCGTGGTGTAATTCTTATGGCGCTATCGAATAAATTTGGATATATACTTTTAAATACAAGCAACAAAAGCGAGGCTGCAGTAGGGTATGGTACTCTATATGGCGATATGAACGGAGGGCTGTCGGTTATTGGTGATGTTTATAAAACTCAGGCTTACGAACTTGCTCGTTACATAAATCGCAAAAAGGAGATAATTCCTGAAAATATCATAACCAAACCACCTTCAGCCGAGCTTCGTCCCAACCAGAAAGACTCCGACTCACTACCAGACTATGATATCCTTGATGAAATCCTATATCAATATATCGAACAGCGAAAAGGACCAAAAGAAATTGTAGATATGGGTTTTGAGAAGATTTTGGTTGATAGGATCCTGAAACTTGTTAACACAAATGAATACAAACGCCATCAAACTCCTCCAATGTTAAGAATATCAAATAAAGCATTTGGTATGGGCAGGAGGATGCCTATTGTGGCTAAGTATTTAGGGTGATTAAATTACAATTGTGCTTAACTAACTTTGGTAATTGTTGCTAGATTATTAAGTTCCCTTATGAGGAAATTTGCTCATAGCCATCTCAGTCATAGCAGTTATTGTAAGGGAGGGATTTACACCCGGGTTAGCTGAAACTGCTGACCCATCACATACATACATATTTTCATAACCAAAAACTTTATGATTCTCATCAATCACTCCTGTCTTTGCAGTTTTTCCAATCACTGCACCGCCCAATATATGTGCTGTAGTAGGTATTCCTGTAAGGGCTTCAGTGCAAAGGACAAATGGTTTGCCGTTTATAATCTTTGATGCATTTTCTGCTAATTCTTTAGCTTCAGGTATAAATGCTGATGGAGCTATACCTGTTGAAATATGAGAAGTCAAGTTGAATAATCCCTTTTTAAATTTCACAGTACTGTCCAGATGCTGCATGAATAACAAGATAATTGATCGTTCAGAGAATTTTTTTGTGAAATATATCCTTAACCAAGAAATAGGATGCCTTACGAAGTCAAATAGTAATTTCCCAATTCGTACGAAAATATTACTACCAAAAGTAAGGGGTACACCCATAAGTTTCCAAAAATTTGAACCTGCGCCGTATCGTACTGGTTCAATGTGAGAGTTCTCATCAGAAGGAAAGATTGATCCTATTGCCACACCTTTTGAGAAATCTTTGGAACTATCTTTTGAAACAACATAAATCAGACTTTCATTATTTGTTCGGATATCTTCTCCGGTTTTGTTGCTAAGTTTTAGTAGGTGCTTTTCTTTCATGTTAAGAAGTAGCCTCACTGTGCCTAATACTCCTCCAGAGAACACTATACCTCTTGATTTCACATGATGTTTCTTTGTAGGTAAAAACGAAAAAGAATTTTTAAAAGTTACAGTATAGCCATCTGAACCGTCAGTGTTGCTATTAGGTATAATTTTAGTAACAATATTTTTTTCGATAATTTCAGCACCAATATTTGTAGCAAGGTAAAGATAGTTTAGGTCCAATGAGTTTTTGGCATTATGCCTGCAGCCCGTCATACAAGCTCCACAATAACGACATCCTTCTCTATCGGGGCCTTTACCTTCAAAATAT
The DNA here is from genome assembly GCA_002686705.1 of Bacteroidota bacterium. The sequence continues at coordinate 70,591 of NYYH01000020.1, read as the reverse complement.
GGATCTGGTACAGTTTCCTCAGGTTCACCAAAAAATACACCCACATTTGTAGGCTCGAAACTTTTTTCACAGTTTGTTTGTTTTGCAAGCTCTTTTAACGCAAGGTCTGCATCAAACAGTTGAGGAACTATAGTAGCACCCAGCATTTTTTCAGCAATTATGTAATATGGTTCAAGTGTCGACTGCCAATCCTGGATTTCTGCCCAGCTTCCTGATTTAAAAAATGCAGAACGTGGTCGAGGTAAAGTGTTTGCATAAACCAGAGACCCGCCACCAACACCAACTCCACTTAGAATACCTATATGCCTTAAAAATGTAATCTTAAAAAAACCGAGAAATCGTATAGAAGGTAACCAAAGCCATTTTTTAAGATTCCAATTTGTCCTGGGAAAATCCTGCGGTTTCCACCACCGGCCTTTTTCAATTACTAATACTTTGTATCCTTTTTGTGATAACCGAAGTGCTGAAACAGATCCGCCAAATCCAGAACCGATTATGATGTAGTCATATATTTCATTTAATTTTTTCAGCATTCAATTATTTCATGGAGATATTAATTTTCTTTTATTTAATTCTTGTAAAACCAAAATGTTGCAAAACAAATATAGGGTTAATTAATTATTAATTTTTCTGTTAAGTAATTAATATCAAATTGTCAATAGAATTATTTTGATTGACGATTTTTAGGGTGAGAATGTGTTATATTTGGCATTATGCGGAAATTTAATTGAGAATCATTAGTAATAAATTTCCCATCATGGGAAGGTATTCTTATTATTAGAATACTCTGCCTTTGACATTTGGAACGATATTATTAGTTAAGTATCAGAAGAACAGTTATATAGGTATATATATTTAGTATGGCATTAAAATGGCTATTAAATTTTGAATTTAAATCATAATACTATGAAACAGCTAACATATTTATTAGGTATTATTTTAGTAATCTCTTTTGGAATCACTTCTTGTAAGAAGACGGACCAAAATGATGATGACCCAGTTAAAGGTATGGATGATTTAATTATTAGTGATAATTTTGACTGGAGAACAACTAAAACAGTTGATTCTATAACTCTTCCTACAGATGATTTTTCTCAAATAGTCAATATTTATTCAATTAGTGGTGAGGAGCTATATTATACTGGTTATGCAACAAATAGTGATATACTATCAACAAAAATTACAATCCCAACCAGTGTAAATGAGGTAATGCTTATTTACGGATTTGACCAGGCTGCTGAGCCTAAACTTGTTGATGTTGGTGATAATCTTGTATATAATTTCAATTCTAGTAAATCAATCGTTAACGGAAAAAGTGCTGATGATTGTGGTTGTCAAGGAGGTCTGTTTAGTTTGACAATGCGTTATACCGGAAGTTCATCAGCCCAGATAAAAGTAAGAGAGAAGAAATGTGGTGTAGTTATTTATTGTGGTACCGTTGGCCCTGATGCTGAGTTCACAATTACCGGTGGTTCAAAAAAGAACGGTAGATTTGATAATACAATTTATTTTTATGTGGATGGGGTTAAAAATTCTACCATGCATACTAGCTGTTCTGTTCCACTTGAAGCAGGCGATGTTTATGATGACTTCACAATAGTCTCAGGAGTTAGTAAAAATAATCTGCCGTTATGTGGAAGCCCACCACCAGATCCACCACCACCGCCGCCACCAGTAGATCCACCAGTAACAACAACAGTTAATTTCGATGGTTGTTTGGCTTACGAGGATCTTTGGCCAGGAAAAGGTGATTATGATTTTAATGACTTAATTATTGATTATGACTTTGCTGTTACCAAAGATGACGATGATTATATACAAAACATAACTGGAGTATTTACTGTTTACGCTTATGGAGCATCATTCCATAATGGATTTGGATTTTTGAAGTTACCCCATTTTTTAAGTGAAGCCAAATTCTAATTGCTCTATATCTCTATCAGGAGGCCTGGCCGCCGTTATTTTTCCTGGAGAGCGTCTGAAGATAGTACTAAGACCATCACCAACAGCATAGAATTTGAAATCAGGTATGCCGAACACTCGCTTTGCCTGCTTTAATATGTGCCCCGTCATTATTTTCAACTTTTGGGACATATCTAATTTCACGGCCAAAAAGTAAAACACCACTAGCAACAACCCCATCATATTCCTTAACCGAGTGTACTTCAGAACCCTAATATTTTCTAGATCGTAGGTTTGTTTGATAAACCTGATGGTTTCTTCAATACTCCAGCGTTTGAGGTAATAGCCTAAGAGCCTATAAAGTACTTTTCTATTTCTACTAAGTGGTTCTGTTGTAAGCAGCATCATTGGCTTATTTCCAAAACCGTTCACCACCAACATATAGAGTTGGTCATCTAAGCCGGGCAACTTTACTGGCAAATAGCCATAACTGATGTGAAACACTTTTTCTTTCCCGTTTTCTTCTTTAATAATAGTTTCACTGTAAGGTGTTTTGCAACTAAAAGCCAGTTTTAATGCTATTTCTTCCTTGTTTCCATGTAGTAGGTTGCGATTGCCTACCAGCCGTATTACAAATCTCTTTTTGTTGTTTCTTTCTAACAAGTGATTGTATAACATGATCCTGTCGCCACCCCTGTCTATTATCCATATACCCCTGTTCTGTACGTATCCTGATATCATATCAATGGCTTTGATAATCTGAGTGTTTTCACTTTTAAACTCAGGAGCATTTTGGGAATATAACTCATGATATAAGGGCAATACTGTATTTTCACCTAATTGTGCGCCAATGACTTGGGTAGTCCAATAGCCATTCACTATCTTGCCACCATCACTTCCATCACGCACTCTTGCCAAGTATTCCATTGTTTCTGCATACTTCTTATGCAAATCACTCAAATCTAAAATTAACAAGGTGTCATCCTTAATAAAGGGTGCAGCATCTGTGAGTACTTGCTGATGTATGTTCTCCCACAAGCCTTCTTTTTTTAACTGGCGACAGAACCGCTCCTCTATCTTCTTTAAGGAAATAGGGGTTTCTAAACTTCTTCCTATCTCGGTGAGCATTACAGATTGGGAAAACATAATGCCATAAATGGCCTCATTTATAAACCTTTGAGCTGATTTGTCGAGACCTTTTGAAACATACCCCGAAAATTTGGCTAATTTTGTCCTTAACTTGCTTGCAAGTTTACTATAATTCATAAGCATCCTCCTATGTTTGTTGGTACTACAAAGTGAGGATGTTTTTCTTTTACTCCTACAAAAAGTTACCCCATTTTTTTAAAAAATGTGCTTTTCCACTTGGCAAAATCTTGTGTGCCTTTATTTAAAAGGGATTGAAAGAAGTAACTGATAAATTATGGGGTAACTTCAATATAATTTTATACAAATCCCAGAAAAATAAAGACTATTCCACGCTTAAAATTTACTAAATAAATTAATTATAATTTCCTTATTGTAGTTCGGTAAATATTCGTAAAATTGCACCCAAATTAAATCAACGTCATTCCATTGTAAATGAGTAATGTATTACACAAAATAATTGCACTTACACACTCAGCGTTTATAGCTGTTATAGTGTTATCATTTGCCACAAATTTATCAGCCCGCCCTACTGAACATGACACTATAAAAGGAGATGAGTCATGGCGTGAAGAGATTCAACAAGAAGAATTTAAAGCCGGAGAATTGATAATTGAGCATATTACAGATTCTTATGAGTGGCATATTATAACTTTTGGACATACTCACGTAACAGTTCCTTTGCCTGTGATGCTTTACGATGAAGGCAAATTCCACTTCTTTATGTCCTCAGTTTTTCATCATAGTGATACTCATGATGGATATTTTATTTCACATGATGAAATGAACTCAGGAAAAATAGTTAGGAAGGATGCTGATGGTGCTGAAGTAAGACCAGTGTTGGATTTCTCTTTTACAAAAAATGTACTGGCCATTTTTATCAGTATATTCATTCTTATTTTTGTATTTCTATCTGTTGCAAAAGCGTATAAAAAACGAGAAGGAAAAGCTCCTAAAGGACTACAATCATTCTTAGAACCTATTATTATTTTCGTGCGCGATGATATTGCCAAGGCATCAATTGGTGAAAAGAAATACGAAAAATATTTGCCATTCTTACTAACTGTTTTCTTTTTTATACTACTGAATAACTTGCTGGGTATTGTTCCGTTAATCCCTGGTGGGGCTAACGTTACAGGAAATATCGGAGTAACTGGAGTACTCGCTTTATTTACTTTTATAATTACAACTTTTAGCGGAAACAAAGCTTATTGGACACATATTGTTAATGCACCTGGTGTACCATGGTGGTTAAAAATACCAGTTCCTCTAATGCCAATAGTTGAACTTATGGGAGTTTTTACAAAACCATTTGTTCTCATGGTACGTCTTTTTGCAAATATAAGTGCAGGGCATATCATTATACTCGGTTTTATAAGTCTTATATTTATTTTTGGTGAAATAAGTACCGGAGCCGGATACGGAGTCGCTGTTGTTTCAGTGGCATTTTCCATTTTTATGGATGTACTCGAACTGTTGGTGGCATTTATTCAGGCATATGTATTTACACTTTTATCTGCGCTATACTTTGGTATGGCAACCGAAGAACATCATTAAAGAAATTTATCCATTTTTTAAATTAATAAAACAATAACTATGGAACTATTAGCAATTTTATTACAGACTGTGGCCGACCTTGCTCCTTATGCTAAAATGGGTGCAGGTATTGGTGCCGGAATCGCTGCAATTGGTGCAGGTGTTGGTATCGGACAAATTGGTCGTGGCGCTGTTGAAGCTATTGCCCGTCAGCCGGAAGCTGTTGGCGACATTCGTTCAAACATGATTGTTGCTGCTGCTCTTATTGAGGGCGTTGCATTCTTTGCAATTGTTGTTTGCTTGTTGATCGTATTCTTATAAGCTACAACAAAATGCCGTTATAATGCAGCGATTGGCTGTGTTATAACGGTTTAATTAAAAATTAACTGAATAAAAATATAGATTATGTCATTAATTAATCCCGGTTTTGGTCTTGTAATTTGGATGACAATTGCCTTTGGTATTTTGTTGTGGGTACTAGCAAAATTTGCATGGCCAGCAATTATGACTTCATTAAAGGAAAGAGAAAAATCTATTGAGGATGCTTTGTTATCTGCTGAAAAAGCAAGAGAAGCAATGGAGGAATTAAAGCTTGGCAACGAAGAACTTATTAATGAAGCTAAAGATGAACGAGATAGTATACTTAAAGAGGCAAGGGCATTAAAGGAAAAAATGATTCATGATGCCAAAGAAAAGGCACAGACTACTGCTGATAGTATTGTTGAAAATGCAAAAGACAGAATTGAAAGTGAAAAAGAGGCTGCTTTAGTTGAAATTAAAAATACTATTGCCACATATTCTATCGATATTGCTGAAAAAATTCTTCGAGAAGAACTTAAAGATAAGGAGAGACAAACTGCATATGCAGAAAAACTTCTTAAAGAAACCAACTTAAATTAAGAGGTGCCAATATGAGAGTAAAATTATTATCAAAACGCTATGCACAAGCATTATTCAATCTGGCAGTTGAACTGAATGTGCTTGAGAAAGTAGTTTCTGATCTTAAACTTATTGGTAAAGTGTTTTCCGAAAACCGTGAATTGAGGATAATAATTGCTAATCCTGTTATTGATGCTTACAAGAAAAGTAGTATCTTGAATCAACTATTCAAAGATAATGTTCAAGAGCTTACGATAAAATTTCTGCAATTAATCACTGCGAAAGGGAGAGAAAAATACATCCCATATATTAGTGAAGCATTTAACGAGATTTATTTGGAATTTAAAAACATACTATCCGTTGACCTTACAACAGCACAAAAAGCACAAAAAGTGGTTACTGATGATATTAGCAATAAGCTACATAAAGCAACTAACATGAATATTGAATTAACTGAAAAAGTTGATGGAGATATTATAGGAGGTTTCGTTGTTAACTTTCAGGATTACAAGTATGACGCAAGTATAATTAATCAATTGAATAAGTTGAAAAAGGATTTTTCGGAGAACTTGTATGAAACGCAGTTTTAAAAAAAAGTAAAAAGTATATCATATGGCAGACATTAAACCGGCTGAAGTATCAGCCATTCTACGTAAAGAACTTGCAGGCTTTGAATCGGAAGCGGTATTAGAAGAAGTAGGATCGGTATTACAAATTGGTGATGGTATTGCCCGAGTTTATGGACTAACAAACGTTGGAGCAGGAGAACTTGTGGAATTTGAAAAAACAGGGTTAATGGGAATAGTTCTTAACCTTGAGGAGGATAACGTTGGTATTGTATTGCTCGGTGAACCGGGTGATATAAACGAAGGTGACAGCGTAAAGCGCACAAAACGTATTGCCTCCCTTAAAGTTGGTGAAGGCATGCTTGGCAGGGTTGTTAATACATTAGGAGAGCCTATTGACGGCAAAGGACCAATACAAGGAGAAACTTATGAAATGCCTCTAGAGAGAAAAGCACCAGGTGTTATTTTTCGGCAACCTGTAAACGAACCTCTTCAAACTGGTATTAAAGCCATTGATGCTATGATACCTATTGGTCGTGGACAGCGTGAGCTTATTATTGGCGACCGTCAGACCGGTAAAACAGCTATCGCCATTGATACAATAATCAATCAAAAGGAATTTTTTGAAAAAGGCGAACCCGTTTACTGCATTTATGTTGCATCGGGTCAAAAGGGATCGACTATTGCAAACATTCAGCAAACTCTGGAAGAAAATGGAGCCATGGCTTATACAACTATTGTGATGGCCACTGCATCTGATCCTGCTGCTATGCAGTTTTATGCACCATTTGCCGGTGCTGCAATTGGTGAATTTTTCCGTGATACTGGCCGTCCTGCATTAGTAGTTTATGATGATCTTAGTAAACAAGCAGTTGCTTATCGCGAGGTAAGTTTGCTATTGCGTCGTCCACCAGGACGTGAGGCATATCCCGGTGATGTTTTTTATCTGCATTCAAGACTCCTCGAAAGAGCTGCTAAAGTTATTGACGCAGATGATATTGCAAAAAAAATGAACGATATTCCTGATAGTATTAAAGATATGGTAGTGGGAGGTGGCTCATTAACAGCACTGCCAATAATCGAAACACAGGCAGGTGACGTAAGTGCTTATATTCCTACAAATGTTATTTCTATTACTGATGGACAGATATTCCTTGAAAGTAATCTGTTTAATTCTGGTATCCGACCTGCTATTAATGTAGGTATTTCAGTTTCCCGAGTTGGAGGTAATGCTCAGATCAAATCTATGAAAAAAGTGGCGGGAACTCTTAAACTCGACCAGGCACAATTCCGCGAACTGGAAGCTTTTGCAAAGTTTGGTTCTGATCTTGACGCTGCTACTATGTCTGTTCTTGAAAAAGGAAGAAGGAATGTTGAAATACTTAAGCAACCACAATATTCACCACTAACAGTTGGACAGCAAGTTGCTATTATTTTTTGCGGCTCGCAAAATCTTCTTTCGAAGGTACCGGTAAACAGAATTATTGACTTTCAAGATGCATTTCTTTTGTACATGGAGACACAACATAAAGAGATACTTAAACAGCTGGGCGAAGGTAAGTATACAGATGAAATTACAACAGCATTAACAAAAGCTGCTGCTGATGTAAGTCGTCAATATGAAGAAAAATCTAATTAGTAATTATGGCCAGCCTAAAAGAAGTACGTACACGAATTACTTCGGTTAACTCTACACGACAGATTACGAGTGCCATGAAAATGGTAGCCGCATCAAAGTTAAGAAGAGCTCAAAAAGCTATTCTAAGCATGAGGCCTTATGCTCAAAAATTGCATAGCATAATGCAAGATATTAGCAACAATCTGGATAACTCTGACGAAGGTATATATGCAACTGACAGAGGATCGAATAAGGTTCTGATTGTTACAGTCACATCAAATCGCGGGCTTTGTGGTGCTTTTAATGCAAGCGTTGTTAAGAGTGCCATAAATCTTATTGAAGGCAAATATTCTGAACAGTATAAAAAAGGCAATGTAAATGTACTATGTATTGGCAAAAAAGGTGCCGACGGATTAATTTCAGCAGGATACAAACCAATAGACATTATAACTGATATATTTGATCACCTATCATTTGAAAACTCTATACCAATTACTAAGGAATTAATGTTGATGTTTTCAGATAAAAAATATGATAAAATCGTATTGATTTACAATCAGTTTAAAAATGCTGCGGTACAATTGTTGCAGGAAGAGCAGTTTTTGCCTGTTGTTGAAACTAAAGAAAAAGAAACTGATAAAAAAGTAGAATCAAAAGCCAATTATATTTTTGAACCAAGCAAAGAAGAAATACTTGAGGCTTTAGTTCCTAAGGCAATTAAAGTACAGCTGTATAAAGCACTTCTTGATAGTTTTGCTTCGGAACACGGAGCCCGTATGACAGCTATGCATCAGGCTACCGAAAATGCAGATGAAATGCTTAAAGATCTTAAGCTAACTTACAATAAAGCCCGTCAGGCATCCATCACAAATGAAATACTTGAAATTGTTGGTGGAGCTGAGGCCTTGAAAAACTAACAAATCTTTGTCTCACTACTTCCGTCTTCTGGCTCACGATTTCAGTCTCTTAATATTGCATATCTTTGTTGCAAAAAACAAATAACATGATTAATCTAAAAGTCCAATCCGCAATAAACGATCAAATAAGAAAAGAAGAATATTCGTCACGCTTATATATAGCTATGGCAATATGGTGTGAACAAAAAGGGTATCCCGGAGCTGCAAAATTTCTATTTTCTCATGCGGAAGAAGAACGAATGCACATGCTTAAATTAGTTCATTATTTAAATGATCGTGGAGGCAAAGCACAACTTGTAGACATTGAGCAACCTAATAGCGAATTTACTTCTCTTCAGGATGTGTTTGAAAAAGTTATGGAGCATGAAAAGTTTATTACCGAAGCAATAAATTCTCTTTACGAAGTTACAGTTCATGAAAAAGATTATACTACAATGAACTTCCTTCAGTGGTATATTACCGAACAACTTGAAGAAGAAAGCTTATTCAATACTATACTTGATAAAATCAAACTTGTTGGTGACGATAAAGCTGGAATGTTTCACATTGATAAGGAGCTTGAGGGAATGAAGATAGTCCCTGATGCAACTGCTTAAATCATCCTGTCAGGTTTAGTAATCACTTGACGAAAGTTATTTTTTTACGGCCTTCTCTAAATTCACAACTAGTTTGTTATACCAAGCTTCACTAAATTTCCTTATCAAAGGTATTTTAAGATATTTATAGAGTGGCACTCCTGATTTTTCTCCGTCAATTAATGCTGTTGAACAAATATGCCAATTGTGATAATTTATGGCAGTTGAAGGCCCTATTTTGCTAAGTCTAATGGGATAAAGATGACAGGAAATAGGTTTCTGGAACTTAATTTTTCCTTCGATATAAGCCTTTTCAATAGCACAATAGCTAATACCATTTTCAAAATAAACAAAAGCACATTCAATATCATCAACCAAGGGTGTTACATATTCACCATCGCTATCATACTCAAAAACACCCACCCGATTTATAACCTCTAAACCACGTTCAGTCAAGTAAGGCTTTACGTCGTCAACATCATCTTCCATTATTGCGATTTCTTCTTCTTCAAGAGGAGCGCCAGCATCACCTAGTATGCAACAATCGCCTTTGCAAGCCAGCAAATTGCAGGCAAAATATATTTCTCTTATTTCATCCGAAACAAGGATATCATCAACAATAATCATAACAAAAATAAATACAGAATAATTGTGCAATATTAAGACGTTTTTTCAATCATTTTAAACAACCAACATCTAATAATCGATTATTCATAATTACATCTAACTTTATAATCATTAACTAATCTTTAAAATGGATTTTGCTTATTTTTGCCCAGCATATTTTAGTATAGTATATTAATAATTAACGATTAAAACATAATAATATGGCATTCAACCTAAGAAACCGAAACTTTCTAAAATTGTTGGATTTCACTCCAAAAGAAATAAAATTCCTGCTTGAACTTTCTGCAGATTTAAAAAAAGCTAAGTATTCAGGAACTGAACAAAAAAGACTTACTGATAAAAACATTGCTCTTATTTTTGAAAAAGCATCTACACGAACAAGATGTGCTTTTGAGGCTGCAGCCTATGATCAGGGAGCAAACGTTACTTATCTTGGTCCTACAGGGTCACAGATTGGCAAAAAAGAATCGATGAAAGATACTGCACGGGTCCTTGGGCGCATGTATGATGGAATTGAATACAGAGGTTTTGGCCAACCCATTGTTGAAGAACTTGGTAAATATGCTGGTGTACCTGTATGGAATGGCCTTACGGATGAATACCACCCAACTCAAATTCTTGCCGACTTCCTAACAATGATGGAACATTCAGACAAACCTTTACATCAAGTAAGTTTTGCATTTGCAGGCGATGCACGCAATAATATGGGTAACTCACTTATGGTTGGTGCTGCTAAAATGGGTATGGATTTTCGCGCTGTAGCCCCAAAACAAATGTGGCCTGATGAAGAACTAGTTAAAGAATGTAAAGAAATAGCTAAAAAAACCGGAGCTAAAATTTTGCTTACCGAAAGCGTTGAAGAAGGCGTTAACGGTGTTGATTTTGTTTACACAGATGTATGGGTTAGCATGGGCGAAGCCGACGAAGTTTGGAAAGACAGAATTGCTATGATGATTCCTTACCAGGTGAATACTGAGATGATGGAAAAAACAGGTAATTCGAAAGTAAAATTTTTACATTGTCTTCCTGCTTTCCATAATCGCGATACTATTGTTGGAGAAGAGATTTACCAAAAATTCGGTGTTGAAGCTATGGAAGTTACTGATGATGTTTTTGAATCACCAGCATCTTTGGTTTTTGATGAAGCAGAAAACAGGCTTCATACCATTAAAGCTGTTATGGTAGCAACCTTAGGGACTTAACTGAAACAATAATCGTCATTGCGAAAGAGGAACGACTGAAGCAATCTTATTGCAATTTTTATTGAGATTGCTTCGCTTTGCTCGCAATGACTATTTAATAACAGATTACTATGCAAAAAAAAGAATACGTTTGTGCCAAATGCGGTAACAAGCACTACGAAGCCGATGAAATGAGAGCAACTGGTGGTGCTTTTGCCAAAATTTTTGATGTTCAAAATAAAAAGTTTACAACAATTTCGTGTACACAGTGCGGATTTACTGAGTTTTATAAACGTACTACCAGTACATTTGGCAATGTGGTTGACTTTTTTACTAATTAATAAAACAAATGGCAAACAACGAAGACCTATTTAAAAAGATAATAGCTCACGCAAAAGAGTATGGTTTTGTTTTTCAGTCGAGCGAAATTTACGACGGGTTAAGTGCGGTATATGATTATGCCCAAAATGGGGTTGAACTAAAGAACAACATACGTGATTATTGGTGGAAATCGATGGTTCAGTTGCATGAAAATATTGTTGGAATTGATACCGCCATATTCATGCATCCAACTGTTTGGAAAGCATCGGGGCATGTTGATGCTTTTAATGATCCCATGATTGACAATAAGGATTCAAAAAAGCGCTATCGAGCTGATGTTTTGGTAGAAGACCATCTGGCTAAGATAGAAGCCAAGATTACAAAAGAGGTTTCAAAAGCTCAAAAACGTTTTGGAGAATCATTTGATGAGAAACAATTCAGAGAAACAAATCCTCGTGTTCTGGATAATATGAATAAGATTGAAGGTATAAAGAACAGACTTTATACTGCTATGGATAGCAACGATATGGCTTCAATCAAAACACTTATAGAGGATATCGGAATTGCATGCCCGGTTTCCGGTTCCCGAAACTGGACAGAAGTAAGACAGTTCAACCTGATGTTTTCAACAAATATGGGTTCAACAGCCGAAGGAGCAACAGAAATATTTTTAAGACCTGAAACAGCGCAAGGTATTTTTGTAAATTACCTTAATGTGCAAAAAACGGGCAGAATGAAAATCCCATTCGGTATTGCACAAACCGGTAAAGCATTTAGAAATGAGATTGTTGCCCGTCAGTTTATATTCCGCATGCGTGAATTTGAACAAATGGAAATGCAATTTTTTGTCCGCCCGGGTGAAGAAATGAAATGGTATGAATACTGGAAAGAGCAACGAATGACCTGGCATGTTTCATTAGGTATTCCTGCTTCAAAATTCCGTTTCCACGATCATGATAAACTTGCTCATTACGCTAATGCTGCTGCTGATATAGAGTTTGATTTCCCAATGGGTTTTAAAGAATTAGAGGGAATACACTCACGTACCGATTTTGATCTTAGTGCTCATGAAGAACACTCAGGTAAAAAATTGCGCTATCACGATCCTGAATTAAACCAAAGTTATGTTCCTTACGTGGTAGAAACATCCATTGGACTTGACAGAATGTTCCTGGCTATATTAAGCTATGCTTATACAGAGGAAAATCTCGATGATGGTAGTTCTAGAATTGTTATGAAACTTCCTCCGGTACTTGCTCCTTATAAAATTGCGGTTTTTCCTCTTACCAAAAAAGATGGTTTGCCGGATAAAGCACGTGAAATAATGGAAAAGTTGAAATATGATCACATGTGTTTCTATGAGGAAAAGGATGCTATTGGAAAACGTTATCGACGTCATGATGCTATAGGAACACCATATTGCGTAACTGTTGATCATCAAACACTTGAAGACGGTACGGTTACTATCCGTGAACGCGACAGTATGCAACAGGAAAGAATAAGTATTGATAAGATTTCCGGGATTGTTACCGAGAGCTTAAAGGCAAAATAATAAGACCTTAAATATGGATTCGGTGCAAATAAGAGAGCACTGATTACTCTGATTTTTGAAACGTCGTCATTTATTATTGTACGTTGTCATAGTACTACCGACACCAATAACTGTAAAACTTTTGATAATTTCAGAGGCTATTTCTATTCGTGGGATCATGAGTTTTTCTTCAGATTTTGTCCAGCACCCTAATACGTAATCTGACTGTCTTCCTTTTGGAAAATTATCACCAATGCCTATTCGTAGTCTGGCAAATACATTTGTTCCTAATTTATCAATAATATCTGTAAGACCATTATGTCCGGCATCACCACCCTTGGCTTTAATGCGTAATGTTCCTATGGGTAGTGCAATATCATCGAGAATAACCAGTAGCCTTTCATTGGGTATTTTTTCCTTGTCCAACCAATATTTTATTGCTTTTCCACTTAAATTCATAAATGTTGTAGGCTTAATAATTATTAAGCTTCGTCCACGAAATTTAACGCGAGAAACAACTGCTAACCGCTCTATATTCGACTCACCTTTCAGTTCATCAGTCAAGATATTAACAACTTCAAAACCAATATTATGTCTTGTATTTACATACTCAGTTCCAATATTTCCAAGACCGGCTATTAAATACTTCACGTAGGTGTAGTTACTAAAAAAATAAAGGGATAAAGTTAATTATTCCCTTTATCCCTTCACAATTATTCATTATAATTTTTTATTCCTTAGGAGCTGGTGTTGGAGATGGGGGTGCTCCTTCTCCTTTACCTTCTTCTCCTTCTGCACCTTCTTCTCCCTCTTCACCTTCTTCATCCTCTTCATCTTCTACTACAGTCCGTGCCATTTTAACTCTAACAATAACAGAGTTTGATGGATCGAGTGATGTTAGGTTCTCAACTTCAATATCTCTAACTTTAATTGAACCTCCAATAACAAGGTCGGTAATGTCAACTTCAACATTATCGGGTATATTATCAACAAGTCCTTTCAGTCTGATTTTATGCATTTTCTTGATCAGTTGACCTCCGGCACTAACACCTGCTGAAGAACCAACTAGAGTTACAGGAATGCCAATTGCAATTTCTTTCCCTGTAGTCAATTCAAGAAAATCAGCATGTAACACCTTATCAGTAACAGGATGATACTGAACATCCTGTAGTATGGTTTGATATTGTTTGCCATCAATGTCAACAGAAATTAAAAATACTTCTGGTGAGAAGATAACTTTATCAAATTTAATTTCATTTGTAACAAAGTGAATTTGCTTTTCACCTCCGTAAAGAACACAAGGAATATTTCCTTCCCTCCTGTGTTTTTTAGCATCTTTTTTCCCTACGTTCTCTCTTGGAGAACCGCTCAATGATACTGTTTTCATTTTTTAAAATTTAATTAATAATATTATAATAGATAAACTACTTCTTTTTTATGTTGAATAGTGAGCTAATCGACTCAAAGTTCTGCACTCTATGTATTACTTCAGCTAACAAATCAGCGGTACTTAACACTTTAATTTTTTCCAAAGTTTGTTTTAGAGGAACTGTATCCGTCACAACTATCTCAGTAATTTTTGAATTGTTAAGACTCTCATAGGCTCCGCCTGAAAATATTGGGTGAGTACAAAATACCCGAACCGTACTAGCTCCTCTGCTAATTATCAAATTGGCAGCTTTGGTAATTGTGCTGGCGGTATCAATGATATCATCCAGTAGGATAACATCTTTGCCTTCCACATCTCCAATAAGTTCCATTCGCTCAATTACATTAGGCTTTGCCCTTTGTTTATAACAAATTACGAAACCAGTGTTTAGAGCTTTTGCGTAAGATGCTGCTCGTCTTGTACCACCTGTATCAGGTGATGCCATTACCAGGTTAGGAAGATTCAATTTTCGTATGTGATCCATAAAGATATTTGATGCATAAAGATTATCAACAGGTACATCAAAAAACCCCTGAATTTGATCAGCGTGTAAATCAAGAGTAATAACCCTGTCAACACCTGCTGTTGTTAACAGATTTGCGATCAATTTTGATGCTATCGATACCCTTGGTTTATCTTTTCGGTCTTGCCTGGCGTAACCGAAGTATGGAATCACTGCTATAATTTTCCTTGCAGATGCCCGCTTTGCAGCATCAATCATCATTAACAGTTCCAGTAAATTATCACCTGGTGGGAATGTTGACTGAATAATAAATACATCTCTTCCTCTGATATTTTCTTCATAAGATGTTTGAAGCTCGCCATCTGAAAAACTAGTAACAATTGATTTTCCAAGTTCTATACCATAGCTATCAGCTATTTTTTCAGCAAGATAACGCGTTTTGCGACCACTAAAAATACTTACTTTTGGATCAGACATTTGATTAGTTTTACTGGTTTTGAAAAATCGCTGCAAAAATAATATTAATTTCCTGATTCTCACTTAAAATATTCCGAATTGCTACAAATATCAAATCTAAGCATAGAATTTAATTCAGGTTCATCAGAAAATAGGGCTGTTGATAGTGTAAACCTGAAATTGGATAAAGGAATGGCTCTTGGACTTGTGGGTGAGTCGGGTTCAGGAAAATCAGTTACAGCATTAGCTATAATGCAATTGCTTCCTCCGCAGGCAAACATTTTAACTGGAGAAATAAATTTTGACAATGTAAATTTAATTGAGCTCAATAAGGAAAGTATACGAAAGCTTCGGGGAAATAATATTTCGATGATTTTTCAAGAGCCGGCAACTGCCTTAAATCCTGTTATTAGATGTGGGAAACAGGTAGCTGAAAGTATCATGCAACATCAAAGGGAGAATAAGAAGACTGCATATCAACAAGTTATCAGTTTATTTAATAGAGTTAATCTCCCAAGACCTGAGGATATTTATAAGAGTTACCCACATCAATTATCAGGCGGACAAAAGCAACGGATAATGATTGCAATGGCCATTGCTAACAAACCTGATTTACTTATTGCTGATGAACCAACAACTGCCCTGGATGTTACCATTCAAAAAGAGATAATTACACTTTTGAAAAGTCTTAGAGAGGAATATGGGATGGGATTGTTATTTATCAGTCACGATTTAGGAGTAATAAGTGAAATTGTTGATGAGGTGGCAGTTATGTATAAGGGCCGGATTGTAGAGTCTGGCAAAATCAAGCAAGTTTTTGAGCATCCCAAACATCCTTATACGATAGGGTTACTCGCATGCCGACCGCCAATTGACAAGCGCATCGATCGTCTTCCTGAAATTGATGATTATTTAAATAGTGAAGTTGATAACACAAAAACCCCACCTAATACACAAAGCAGAATAAACTTACATAAACAGATATACAGTAAGCTACCCATATTAAAAGTTCAAAACCTGGAAAAGAAATATAGTTTGTCAAAAAACTTGTTTGGTAAAACGACTAGTTATTTATCTGCAGTTGATGATATAAGTTTTGATGTATTTCCGGGAGAAACTCTTGGATTAGTTGGTGAATCGGGCTGCGGAAAAACAACACTTGGGCGAAGTATTCTTAGACTCATTGAGCCTGATAATGGATCAATATTCTTTAATAATAAGGACATAATTTCACTCAATACAAGGTCTCTGAAAAAACAGCGCAAAAATATTAATATCGTGTTTCAGGACCCATATTCATCACTAAATCCACGTATCAGTATAGGAAATGCTATTATAGAACCTATGAAAGTTCATAAACTTTATGGGAATAATAAACAACGAAAAGAAAAAGTAATTGGTCTGCTTCAAAAAGTTGGATTGAAAAAAGAACATTTCAATCGATATCCTCATGAGTTTTCGGGTGGACAAAGACAAAGGATCGTAATTGCCAGAACTCTTGCTCTTAATCCAAAATTTATTATCTGTGATGAGGCTGTTTCTGCACTTGATGTATCAATTCAGGCAAAAGTTCTTAATTTGCTAAATGATCTTAAAAAAGAGTTTGGTTTCACATACATATTTATTTCTCACGACTTAAGTGTTGTGCGATTTATGAGCGATAGAATAATGGTTATGAAAGATGGAAATATTATAGAGATTGGTGATGCTGATACAATTTATAATAGCCCAAAATCTGAATATACTAAGAAATTAATTGCCTCCGAACCAGCAATGTTAAATTAAAATTCAGTGATTAGAATTTATCAATAAAAATTGTTTTTACGAGGCAGTTTTGTTAAAAACAGTAACTTCTTTATCCTTTTTCCTATTAATTGATTCTGCTTTAATTTTTGTTATAATTTTGGTAAAAACTATTCTAAACCCGAAAGAAAAAATTAGATGAAAAACATTGACACATTCGATTTTACAAATAAAAAGGTCATCGTAAGAGTTGATTTCAATGTGCCTCTTAATGAGAACTTTGAAATTACAGATGACACAAGAATACGGGCTGCAATTCCTACAATAAAAAAAATATTAAGTTCTGGTGGATCCGTGATTCTTATGTCCCATTTGGGTAGGCCTAAGAACGGACCAGAAAACAAATTCTCGTTAAAACATCTTATACCCGGCTTATCAAAGAAATTGGGTGTTAAAGTGCAATTTGCTGATGATTGTATTGGGGAACAAGCTATAGAACTATCAAAGAAATTGAAACCTGGGCAAGTACTATTACTTGAAAACTTGCGATTCCACAAAGAGGAAACTTTAGGTGATGAGCATTTTGCTGAGAAGCTAGCTCATCTTGCCGATGTTTATATGAATGATGCCTTTGGTACAGCTCACCGTGCCCATGCCTCAACAGCTATTATTGCTAAGTTCTTTCCTGAAAACAAAATGTTTGGCTACGTGATGAAAAATGAGCTCATTAACATTAATAAAGTAATTAAAGAAGGCAGAAAGCCAATTACAGCAATATTAGGGGGGGCAAAAGTTTCAGGCAAGATTGAAATAATCAATAATTTAATTGATAAGGTTGATAACATTCTAATAGGTGGCGGAATGATGTTCACTTTTATCAAAGCGCTAGGTGGTAATGTAGGTAATTCACTTGTTGAAGATGAACTTATTGAAACTGCCAAAGAAGCAATGCAAAAAGCTGAAGAGCAGTATGTTTGTTTCCATATTCCAACTGACACTGTTATTGCGGATAAATTTGACAACAATGCAGTTCATAAGTTTTGCAATGCACATGAAATACCTGATGGGTGGATGGGACTTGATATTGGTCCTGAAACAGGTCAAGCATTTACGGATATCATTGAAAGTTCAAAAACAATACTATGGAATGGTCCGATGGGGGTTTTTGAAATGGACAACTTTACGCAAGGAACAATAGAAGTAGCAAATGCAATTGTTGAAGCTACAAAAAATGGAGCTTTCTCTCTAATTGGTGGAGGTGATTCAGTTGCTGCCATTAATAAATATAAACTACAGGATAAAGTTAGTTATGTTTCAACCGGAGGTGGGGCAATGTTAGAATTTATAGAAGGGAAAACATTACCGGGTGTTGCAGCTATTGAAAATTAGAGATATTCTATATCACTTTATTAATCAACTCTTCTTTCTCAGGGATTTCAAAAGTAAAATTGTTAGAGTTCAACCAAGAATATAATGCAGGGGCAATGGATTCAACGGGCTCAAAAAAGATTGATTTTTCTCGTTCCTCCTTTTTAATAATGTATTCACCATAATCAAAATAGTTGATCACAAAAATTAATATGCTAAGTAATAAAGCTCCTTTCAGCAATCCAAAAACGGCACCGGCAAGTTTGTTTAAAAACCCTAATAATAGAATATCAACAAATTTTTGCACTATTTTACCTACAGTAAGTACTAAAAAGATTACAACAATAAATGTCATTAGAAAGGCAAATACTGCCACATATTTCTGATCCATATCAAAAAGATCGTTAAGCATTTCTGCGGCAAAATCAGAA
This sequence comes from Bacteroidota bacterium, assembly GCA_002686705.1. Next base: position 51,902 of record NYYH01000020.1, on the reverse strand, counting down.
AAGAAAAAAGCCATATATAAACCAAGAACTAATGCAGCTAATGAAGCAAGCTCAATAATGAACCCTTTTTTATAACCATTCCAGGCAAAAAGCAATAACGGAATAAGTAAAATTATATCTAACAAATTTATTGTCATAGTATTATCATTTTATACGCCGGGTAAGTTCTGTCGAGAAAACAAATTCGTTCAGTTCCTTATTGTTGGTTGTTAAGATTTCCTTGTTATCACCTTCCCACCATAGTTCGCCCTCTTTTATAAAGGCAATTTTCTGGCCAATCTGCAACACAGAATTCATATCGTGAGTATTAATAACTGTTGTCATCTCAAACTTATGTGTAAGTACTGAGATAAGATCATCAATTAATTCGGCGGTTTTAGGATCAAGGCCCGAATTTGGCTCATCACAAAATAAATACTTGGGGTTCATAGCAATAGCTCGGGCTATTGCAACTCTTTTGATCATGCCCCCGCTTAGTTCAGCAGGGAACTTATCATTAACATTGGAAAGGTTCACGTGACTAAGTACATCATTTACTCTTTCCAGCTTTTCTTTATAACTAGATTTTGTGAACATATTTAAAGGAAACATAATATTCTCCTCAACAGTGTATGAATCAAACAAGGCTCCCCCCTGAAATAGCACTCCCATTTCTTTTCGGGTATCTTTTTTCTTTTTCTCATTAAGGCCTGAGAAACATCTTCCATCAAAACTAACCTCACCCTCATCTACATCAATCAATCCAATGCAGCATTTCATCAGAACTGTTTTCCCAGATCCACTTTGCCCGATAATTAAGTTTGTTTTTCCTTTATCGAAACTTGTGGTAATGTCCTTTAGAACCTGCTGGTCACCAAATGATTTGGATATGTTATTAACTTCAATCATGTTAATAGCATTTGAGTTAGGAGTAGGTCGAAGATAATTATTAAGATACTGCTAGCTACAACTGCGTTTGTACTGGCGCGACCAACTTCAACCGATCCACCATCAACAGAATATCCTTTAAATCCCGAAATAGAAGCAATAATAAATGCAAAAACTACGGTTTTAATTATGGCATAAAAAATATCAAATGGTTGCCACCATGCCTGCAAACCATCAATAAAATCAGTTGTTGTTACAGAGCCGGTAATGAATACAGCTAATAATCCACCTCCCAATCCTACTGAAATTGAAAAAATAACCAGAACCGGAAAAAACAGCATTGCAGCTGTAATTTTGGGTAATATTAGATAGTTTGCAGGATTTATTCCCATTACTTTCAGTGCATCAATTTGCTCAGTAACACGCATTGTCCCAATCTCAGAAGCTATGCTCGATCCTACTTTGCCTGCAAGGATCAGGCTAATTATTGTTGGTGAAATTTCAAGGATCATCATTTGCTTGGTGGTATATCCAACCAGGTACAGTGGTACCAGGGGGTTATCGATGTTATAAGCCATTTGCATTGCAATGATGCCTCCTATAAACAGGGAAATAAATACAACAATTCCTATTGAATCAACACCAAGTGCGTGAAAATCAATAATTAATTGTCGCTTGAAAACCTTACCCTTATCAGGACGTCTAAAGGTTTCAATCATTAACGTGACATAATTACCCGTTTCTCTAAGAAATCCCATTATAAAACATGGATTATTTTATAAGATGCTTTATTGTTGAAAATTAGAACTGACAAAAAAATAATACATCGGCTAAGTTACACAAAAAGATTTTTTATTTAATGCAACAAGAGTTTTAATGTTTCGTTTTTATATTTAACGTAAAATTGCATAATAAATTTTTTATGATGTCTATAGGTACAATAAGATACAATGTGATTACCAAATATTACTATACTGCACTAAAAAGTAAACGAATGAAACTTAGCAAAATAATTTTTCCACTTTTGTTATGTGTGCTAATTATGGGATCATCTTGTAATACCAGTAGAAAAGCATATCGCCCCACTAAGCGTAAAAACAAGGATTGTGATAATTGTTCAAAGTGGAGTTATCACAATGAGATTATTACGAAAAGTTATAAGGTTTAACAGGTTAATTAAGAAATATGGTTAGAGCAAAACTAAAGCCGTTTAACTTTATATACTTTCTACCAATAATTGTTATCGGAAACAGAAAATTAAAAATAAATGTCTTTCCTGTTTCTATAGAAGTCCCAAGGTTTAAAGTAAGCAAGTAATTTTGGTGGCCATCATACTCATGTGTATGATTATTAAGAACATATGAAAACCCACCTATCAATTGATTTTTATTTTTAAAAATATAACTAAGTTCTGCATTTGCAAAAAAATCGTGGGAGTAAGAAACCTTATCATCTCTTAACCATTGATATTGAGCATCAAAATCGAGAGATAGTTTTTCATAGTACAACTTTTAAGTTTAATTTATAAACGCTTGTTATTGTGCGCTACAAATGTTTTCCTATCTTTATGATCTAATCCATACAAAGATACCCTATTATGGGTATAGCTGAATGCAATGCATTTGTTTTTATTTGCTACTGAATTTGGAATTGTGATGAAAAGAAATATCAATTACTTATTAATGTGTACATTCCTAGGGTTGATTGGCTTGATTTTTATAAATCAATCTGTTTTCTTACATGTCCATAAATTAGAAGATGGCACCACTATCAGTCATGCTCATCCTTTCAATAAATTATCAGAAAATTCCAGCACCAACAAACACAATCACACAAACAAAGTGTTTCGGTTGATTGAAAAATTGGATTTTATATTTGTGTTTTCTTTTCTTTTCTTTTTAATTCTCCCAATCTCCATAAAAAGAAAACAAAAAACCTATGATTTAAGAACCTTCATTCCGTGTAATATTGTTTATTTCAGAGACCGGGCTCCACCAATTATTTCCTTTTCTTAGACCGTATTCTAATTCTTTATGTACTAGGACTAGAATCGTTTCAAATATCAACTTTTTTAAATATCAACTTTTCAACGAACAATACAATGAGGTTAAACATTATTTTATCAATTTTATTATTTCTATTACTCAGCAGTTTGAACTATGCACAGGAATCAAAAACCGATGCAAATATTATAGGTCATGTAGTTTCACATGGAGAGCATATCCCATTTGCTTCTGTGTACATTAAAGGAACTACTATTGGAATAAGTGCTGATGAATCAGGTCATTATCAATTAATTAATATGCCTACTGGGAAATTAATTGTAGTTGCCAAAGCAGTTGGGTATAAGCCACAGGAGAAACATATTACGCTTAAGGCAAATACTACTGTTGAAGTTAAATTTAATCTTGAAGAAGATGTTCTGGGCCTTGAAGAGGTTGTTGTAACCGGCGACAGAAATGAATCAAACAGAACTAAATCTTCAACAATTGTAAATACAATAACTCCTAAGCTATTTAATACAATTCAATCAGTAACTTTGAGTGAAGGATTAAATTATTGTCCCGGTGTTAGAATCGAGAACAATTGTTCGAATTGTGGGTTTACACAGGTACGTATGAATGGTATGGAAGGGCCATATTCACAAATTCTAATAAACAGCCGGCCTATTTTTAGTGGTCTTGCAGGAGTATATGGACTTGAACTTATTCCTGCAAATATGATAGAAAAGGTAGAAATTGTGCGTGGCGGTGGATCGGCATTGTATGGAAGTAATGCAATTGCAGGTACCATTAACTTAATTTTAAAAGATCCAATTCAAAATACTTACGAGTTTGGTGTTAATGTAGGACAAATTGGCTTTGGTATGAATGATTCTGGTGGACCGGCCTCCGATATTTCTGTTAATATGAATACCTCTGTAGTTTCAGCTGATTGTAAAACCGGAATGGCGGTCTTTGGTTTTTACAGAAACAGGCAACCATTTGATGCCAATAATGATAAATTCTCTGAAATAGCTTCATTGAGAAACATTACCATTGGAACCAGACTGTATCATCGATTTAGTACCAGAAGTAAGCTTAATGCTGACTTTTTTACAATTAATGAGAAAAGACGAGGTGGAGATAAATTTGAGTCAATGCCCCATGAAGCTAATATTGCAGAACAGTTAAAACATAACATTGTTACCGGTGCCCTTACATATGATCATTATTTTAGAAAAACAGATATGCTTTCAATTTATGCTTCAGGTCAGGGAGTATTTCGTGATTCATATTATGGTGCTAATATGTCACTGAAGGATTATGGAAAAACCAATGATTTCACCTATACCGTTGGAGCGCAATATAACGCAACGTTAAGGAATGCCAAACTTACTGTTGGCGTTGAAAATGATGGAGGGTTTCTTAAAGATAATAAACTAGGTTATCCTGATTTTGAAAATGCTGTTATTGTTGATGATACGATTCAAAGTATTCCGCATACTGAAAATGTAACAGTTGCGAACCAAACAACAAGAACAACAGGAGTTTTTGCACAGTATGAGCATACATGGAATAAGTTTAAGGCCTCGGTTGGTGCAAGATATGACCATTATTGTATTGTTGATAAAGAACATGATGACTCAAGAAAGACAGGTAATGTTTTAAGTCCGCGCATTACATTTAAGTATGATATTACGAAATATCTGCAGACAAGAGTCAGCTATTCACAAGGGTATCGTGCACCTCAAATATTTGACGAGGACCTTCATATTGAATCATCAGGATCAAGAAGAATAGTACACAAAAACAGCCCTGATCTAAAGCAAGAAACAAGTCATAGTTATACAGGATCAATTGATTTTAACAAACAAATAAGCAATGTATACTTTGGGTTTTTAGTTGAAGGATTTTATACAAGACTTCTAGATGCGTTTACATATGAGTACGGACTTCCTGATGATGAAGGTACTGTAATATATCTAAGGACAAATGCTAAAGGCGGAGCTACTGTTACAGGTGTTAATTTAGAGATGAACTTAGTGCCGATGAAAGACTTATCACTTATGGCAGGTTTCACAATACAAAGTAGTAAGTATGATGATTCGCAGGAATTTGATGATAAACGATTTTTCAGAACACCAAATGATTACGGATATATGACTTTTGACTGGTCAATTTCTAAAACATGGGGTGTATCTATTACGGGTGATTATACCGGTAGTATGCTAGTCCCGTATTTTGGTCCACGATTAGAAAACCCTGATGAGGGTAAACTTATGGTATCACAGAGATTTTATGATATGGGATTTAAAGTCAGGTATAATACAAAACTTAATGGGGCAACGCTTCAGGTTTATACAGGTATTAAAAACATATTCAATTCCTATCAAAGTGATTTCGATTATGGAATTGATAGAGATCCTGGTTATATTTATGGACCACTAAATCCAAGAACCATTTACTTTGGAATAAAATTGGGAAACGTTATAAACTAGCCTGACGGCTATCATTTGTAACCATTCTTCAGCCCTCTTACCACAGTGTTAAGTATATTTGTCTCGATGAATGAGAGAGAATTACTTTCTAAATACCTGCCAGCTGAATCAGTAAATATGGTGACGAAATTAATAGTGGAGAATAATGTCCATTTGAAGATCACCAAACAAAGAAAAACCAAACTGGGTGATTATCGCCCACCTGTTAATCATTCTAATCATCGCATAAGCATTAATCATAATCTAAACCCTTTTGCATTTCTAATAACCTTTGTTCACGAAATGGCGCATTTAATTGTATGGGAGAGATTCCAAAATAAAGTTTCACCTCATGGAATTGAGTGGAAATCTGAGTATCGAAATTTGATGAATACTTTGTTGGAAAAAAGTATCTTTCCTGATGACATTAGTACTGTATTATCAAAAAGTATAGTTAATAGCAAAGCTTCAAGTAGTTCCGATTTGAAGTTATCACGAATGTTAAAGAAATATGATAAACATAATCCTGTTACACACCTTGAGGATCTTCTCACAAATACCATATTTAAAATAGAAAATGGAAACAAGTTCAAAAAAGGAATCAAAAAAAGAACACGGTATCTTTGTTTAAATCTGCAAAATAAAAAGCAATATCTTTTTCATCCTTTAACGCCAGTAGAGGAATTAAACAATTAATATATTACAAAAGTTAAAATTGTGACTTAAAGTAAGAGTTGGTAAAGATTAATCTATTCTCAATTTTATTATAGTTACATCAAAATAAACCAACGAGTTTTGTATTTTTGCTGCCCCTTATTGGAAAACATATCTGATAGATAATGATTTATGCTTTATATTGCAGAAATAGAATGTCAACTAACCGATTTTCTCTTTAGGCTTCCTTATAACTAAAAATTAAGTATATGGCAACCAGTAAAAACAATTATTGCGTAATAATGGCAGGAGGCGTAGGCACACGTTTCTGGCCTATGAGTAAGACTTCAAAACCAAAACAGTTTATTGACGTTCTTGGAGTTGGCAAAACGCTTATCAGACTGACCTTTGAACGCTTCACTAATATTTGCCCTCCCGAAAACATACTTGTTGTAACCAACGAAATATATAAGAATCTGGTATTAGAACAACTCCCAGAGCTAAAGGAAAAACAGGTATTATGTGAGCCATCACGGCGTAATACTGCACCATGTGTAGCATATGCCAACTACAAGATAAATGAAGAAAACCCAAATGCAATTGTAGTGGTTGCTCCTTCTGACCATATAATCTTAAAAGAAGATGAATTTGTAAAAAATATCAAAACGGCTATGCTAGCGGCTCAGAAATATAACTGGTTGCTAACACTTGGAATTAAGCCAAGTCGCCCGGATACTGGTTATGGTTACATTCAATTTAAAGAAAAACGTGTTTACGCTGACGATATCCCTTTACATAAGGTTAAAACATTCACTGAAAAACCAAACCTAGAAATTGCAAAATCATTTCTTGCAAGTGGTGATTTTTTGTGGAATTCAGGCATTTTTGTGTGGTCGCTTAAAAGTATTATGATGGCTTTTAACGAATTGCTTAATGATGTTGATCGTCTTTTTGAAAAAGGCATCGGGAAGTATAATACTGATGAAGAAGTACAGTTTATTTCAAATACCTATGCAGTTTGCAAAAATATTTCTATTGATTACGGAATAATGGAGAAAGCCAAAAATGTATATACACTGGCAGTTGACTTCGGCTGGTCAGATCTTGGAACCTGGGGCTCGTTATATACAATAAGAGAAAAAGATTCTGACAAAAATGCAATTGTTGGCAAAAATGTAATGTTATACAACACTAGTAATTGTATTGTTAATATTCCTGACGATAAGTTAGTAGTCCTACAGGGTTTAGATGATTATATTATTGTTGAAGACAGTAATACTTTACTTGTTTGCCGTAAAAAAGATGAGCAGCAAATAAGAAAATTTGTGGCAGATGTTAAAGTTGAAAAGGGAGATCAATTTATCTAAAAAATTAAATTTAATAACTATAAATACTTAAAAATGAAAAAATTAGTAATTGCGATTATAGCACTTTTATTAGGAGTTAATCCAGCAACCAGAGCTGATGAGGGAATGTGGATTCCTCTTTTAATAAACAAGAACATTGCAGAAATGCAGGAAATGGGATTTAAACTTACTGCCGAGGATATTTACAACGTTAATCACTCTAGTATTAAAGATGCCATTATCATTTTTGGTGGTGGATGTACTGGAGAAATTGTTTCACCTGAAGGTTTGTTGCTTACTAATCACCACTGTGGCTATGGTTCTATCCAAAAATTAAGCACTCCTGAAGATAATTATCTGGATGACGGCTTTTGGGCGATGAACAAAGATAAAGAAATACCGGTACCTGGCCTAACAGTTAGGTTCTTAGACCACATGAAAGATGCAAGCAAAAAAGTGCTTTATGGCACAAAATCTGATATGTCTGAAGAAGATAGAAATAAAATCATAAAAGATAATATAAAGGCCGTTGAGGAAAATGTAATCGGCAAAGATTCACATCTTACAGCAAGGGTAGTTTCGTTTTTTGGTGGCAATGAATATTATTTATTTGTTTATGAAACATTTAGAGATGTTCGTTTTGTAGGAGCCCCTCCTGAATCAATTGGTAAATTTGGAGCTGATACTGATAATTGGATGTGGCCACGCCATACTGGTGATTTTTCAATGTTTAGAATTTATACAGCTCCTGATGGGAAACCGGCAACCTATTCTAAAGAAAATGTCCCATTAAAATCAAAACATTATTTGCCAATTAATATTGCAGGGGTTGAACAGGATGACTTTGCAATGATAATGGGTTACCCAGGTGGTACCAAAAGGTTTCTATCATCATTTGGTGTTGATTTAGCAATTAATTCATTTAACCCAACATTTGTTGACATACGCGAAGTGAAACTTGCAAAAATGCGGGAAGGAATGGATGCTGATGCCGATGTACGTCTTCAATACGCTTCCAAGTTTGCAGGTACTGCTAATTACTGGAAATATTTCATAGGGCAAACAAAAGGGTTAAAGCGATTGAAAGTGAAGGAGAAAAAACAAAAAGAAGAGGCTGAATTCCAGAATTGGATTGATCAAAACCCTAAAGCCAAAATGAAATATGGAGAAGCTCTTGTACTAATTGGTGATGCTTATGACGTAAAAGGGCAATACGATATAGCTAATGTTTATTTTCGTGAAGCTGTTTACCGTGGTGCTGAAATATTGGGCTATGCTTATAGGTTCAGTAGTTTAAGCAAATTATTGAACGATAAAGAATCAACGGATTCAGCAATAAATATTGCTATTAACCGACTAAAAGCCAGAGTTGATGGCCAGTTTAAAAATTACAACGAGGCAATCGATAGAAACCTTTTTGCTTCTATGATGGAAATGTATCACAAAAATGTTCCCCTTGATCAGCAACCTCCATATTTATTAAAAATGGTCAAGAAATTTAAGGGTAACTATAATAAATATGCTGACTATATGTATGGCAAATCAATATTTGCAAGTAAAGAGAAAGTTGAAGCATTTCTGAATGCTCCAAATAAAAAGAAACTTTCAAAGGATCCTGCAATGATAGCTGTTAAAGCATTTTCCGTGTCATATCGTGCGATGCAGAGTAATTTGAAAGAGGCTAACGAAAAGCTTGCCAAAGGACACCGTTTATACATTGCTGGTGTACGTGAAATGAATCCTGATAATAACTATGCACCCGATGCAAACTTTACAATGCGATTATCCTATGGCTCGGTGCAGGATTATTATCCTGCGGATGCTATTCATTATGAATATTTTACAACTATGGATGGTATAATGCAAAAAGAAGATCCTGATAATTGGGAGTTTATTGTTCCGGCAAAGCTTAAGGAATTATATCAGGAAAAAGATTTTGGCCAGTATGGTAAGGAAGGAGTTATGAATGTTTGCTTCCTTACGAATCATGATATTACCGGAGGTAATTCAGGTAGCCCGGTTATAAATGCAAATGGGGAACTAATTGGACTTGTATTCGACGGCAACTGGGAAGCCATGAGTGGCGATATTGCCTTTGAGCCGGAACTACAACGTACTATCAATGTAGATATTCGCTATGTGATGTTTATTATTGATAAGTTTGCCGGAGCAAACAACTTAATTGAAGAAATGACAATTGTAACTGAAAAGCCTGTTGAAGAACCTGTTACTGAAGTTGAAACTGTTGAAGCTCCTGCAAGTGTTGAAGTTGTTGAATAATAGAACAAATTAATTTCCAAACATTCATTGTTGGGAATAATTTGAGAATATAATAATACCCTGAGGAAATTCCTTGGGGTATTTTTTTGACTTCTTGTTACTATATTAATAATATCACTATAAGCTTTATAATATTTATTCTTACTTTTACACAAAGGAACAATTTGCAGCTAAATCAAATGGAGCATTCACATACACTTTCAGAATGGGTTCAGCAATACAATCAGGAAATGTGTAACTGGGCAACCCACAAAGTATCTGATTCCGAATTGGCAAAAGATTTAGTGCAGGATACTTTTTTGGCAGCATCCGAGAAAATTTCATCCTTTAAAGGAGAAAGTTCTCCTAAAACATGGTTGTTCTCAATCCTTAAGTATAAAATTATTGATCATTATCGTGCTAAGGTGAAACAACCAATCAGCTATGATAATCAGACATTAACAAGTTTCTTTACGAATGACGGGGAATGGCGTTCTGACAGGAAGCCAAGTAATTGGAATGACGAAGATGAACAGTTACTCGACAATGATGATTTTAATGCTGTTCTTAAAACATGTATTGATTTACTTCCTGATAAATGGAACTCTAGTGTTAAACTTAAATTTCTTTTGAATAAAAAAGGGGAAGAAATTTGTCAGGAATTAGGAATCACCCCTACTAATTTTTGGCAGATAATGCATAGGGCAAAGTTGCAATTACGATACTGTTTAGAAATGAGATGGTTTCAAGAATATGGAAAATGATGAAAAAAATAATGCATATATTATTTCTCTCCTGCTTAAAGGCTACGGAACTTCTTGAAAAGAAATTGTATTTCAAGCTTTCGTTAAAGGAAAAACTTCAATTAAGAATGCATAAATCAATGTGTGAGGCTTGCAGTAACTATCAAAAGCAGAGCATTTTAATTGAAAAAGCAATTGCAAAGCAGGAAAACCTGGAAAACCAGAAATTGGAGATCGATGTAGATAGTTTATAACTAACTAATTCTTCCCACCTGAATTATATTCTGAATTTTGAATAAGGCCAATTCCTGAATTTCATGATCGCGGTTTGGCTGAATAAAAACTATAACTATTCCCAAATAATCCTATTCTTCACCCATCTGTGTCAGGAATAATAAAATCAGAAGACTATTAAGTCAAAACTTAAGAAAAATTTAAAAATCAATAAATATGAAACCGATAATATTATATCAGCGTGCAACTATGAAATTAGAAAGCCTAAAGGATCTCCCGTTATTATTCTTCAGGTTGATTCTTGCCTATGGATTTTATACACCAGCTGTGATGAAATGGTCTAATATCAACGGGATAGCTGAATGGTTTGCCAGCATGGGTATTCCTTTTCCAACTATAAATGCTTATTTAGCAGCAACCACTGAAATTGGTGCTGTTATACTGTTACCTCTCGGTTTGGCTACCAGGATTATTTCAATTCCATTAATGTTTACAATGGTAATTGCCATAATAACAGTTCATTTGAATAACGGTTTCGAAGCTGGGAATAATGGTTTTGAAATCCCATTGTACTATTTTCTTATGCTTTTTGTTTTGGTTGTAAATGGAGCCGGAAAAATTAGTGTTGATAATTTGATTTCAAGGAGAATAAATCATTGAAAGTAGTGAATGATATAATTATTTCTATTATCAAAGTGAGCAACTTCGAATGTTAAAAAATCGCTAATCTTCTCTAATCAAATTTAATAATCCAAAATTCAGGTAATAATATTATAATTTTGTAGATGACTTAAAATTAGTCCATGAATAAAAAGTTCTACCATGTTTCCACAAGAAAGCTTATCGAAATTATCGAAAGCAATAAAGTAATAATAATTGATGGACGCGATGTTGACGCATATAACGGCTGGAGTATGGATGGAGAATTGCGCGGAGGACATATAAAAGGAGCAAAAAGTTTACCTTTCAAATGGACAAAATATATTGACTGGATTGAAATTGTCAGATCAAAAGGGATATTCCCTGACAACCAGATTCTAATTTACAGCTATTCTATGGAAGAATCAGAAAAGGTAGCACAGTTGTTTAATAGAGCTGGGTACTACGATGTTGGCATCTACAATCATTTTGCAGATGAGTGGGCTGTAAATCCTGAATTGCCAATGGAAAACCTTGAAAGATACAATCAATTAGTTTATCCTGGTTGGGTTCAATCACTTATTTCTGGAGAAAAACCTCCAGGATACAATAACGATAAGTTTGTAATTTGCCATGCACATTACCGTAACAGGGATGCATATCTAAGTGGACATATTCCAGGAGCAATCGACATAGATACATTGGCACTCGAGGCTCCCGAAACATGGAACCGCAGATCCCCGGAAGAACTAAAGAGGGCGTTGGAACAGCATGGAATTACAGCTGAAACCACTGTAATTCTTTATGGTAAATTTATGACACCCAATAATGATAACCCCTTCCCCGGAAGTGCAGCAGGCCACATTGGTGCTATTCGGAACGCATTTATAATGATGTATGCAGGTGTTAAAGATGTGAGGGTACTAAATGGAGGATTTCAATCCTGGAAAGACTCAGATTATGAAATAAGTACTGAAGATATACCCAAAAAACCTATTCCTGATTTTGGTGCATCTATTCCTGCAAAACCAGAACTTGCAGTAGATGTTCTAGAAGCTAAAGAAATGTTGGCTTCAAACAGTGCAGATTTAGTTTGCGTAAGAAGCTGGCCCGAATATATAGGTGAAGTTAGTGGGTACAATTATATTGAGAAAAAAGGACGTATACCAGGTGCTATTTTTGGCAATTGTGGAACCGACGCATACCACATGGAGAATTATCGCAATGTTGATCATACGATTCGTGAAGCCAATGAGGTAAAGGCAATTTGGGAAGAAGTAGGCATAATCCCCGACAAACATCTGGCTTTTTACTGCGGAACTGGTTGGCGAGGAAGTGAAGCCTTTTTTAATGCCTGGCTTATGGGTTGGCCAAAAGTTTCGGTATTTGATGGTGGCTGGTTCGAATGGAGTAATGATCCCGAAAATCCATTTGAAACAGGCTTGCCAAAAACAACTTAAACAGAACTATGGATCAAATTACCATACATACTGATTTTGGAAATGATGTTCGAACAGGGCTATCTGCAAAACAAAAATTTTTGTCATCAAAATACTTTTATGATGATAAAGGAAGCAGGATATTCCAGGATATTATGCAAATGCCAGAATACTACCTTACAAATTGTGAATTAGAGATTTTTGAAACTAAAAAGCAGGAAATTTTCGAAGTCTTTACTAATGGGGATAATAAATATAATTTGATTGAACTTGGTGCTGGTGATGGTTTAAAAACTAAAGTTCTGTTGTCACATTTTCATAATCAAAATGCTTTATTTGAATACATCCCCATAGATATAAGTGAAAAAGCAGTTAGAAACTTGGTGACAGACCTTGAGCTAGAATTACCCGGAATAAAAATTAGTGGTAAGGTTGGAGATTATTTTCAGTTAATGGAAGAAATCAATCAGTACGATCATTCAAAAAAAATACTACTTTTTCTTGGCTCTAATATTGGTAACTATGATAAGGAAGACTCGATTAGCTTCCTTAAAAAGTTGAGGTCGGTAATGCACCCAAGAGATATACTATTCATAGGCTTCGACCTGAAAAAGGATCCTGACGTAATTCTTAAAGCATATAAGGATCCACATGGACACACTTCGGCTTTTAATTTAAACCTGTTGCAAAGGATTAACAATGAGCTAAATGCTAATTTTAAATTACAATACTTCAGGCATAATGAGGTGTATGAATCACAAAGTGGTACTGCAAGAAGTTTCCTGATCAGCCTTATAAAACAAGAAATAGAAATTCGCGATGTGAATCAAATCATTTCATTTAAAGAAGGGGAAACAATTTTTATGGAGATGTCTCAAAAGTATGATATGGAAATGATTGACAGTTTAGCGGCCAAATCCGGTTTTGAGATTGTCAGGAACTTCTTTGATGATCGACAATACTTTGTGAATTCAATATGGAAATTAAAGATATGAAATCATCATACTGAATATGCAAAATGAAGAACTCCATAAGGGGAGCAGTGGGTGAAACATCTGTGCAGTGTGATTATCCGAACCAGGTAAATAATGTACTCGCATTTCCCGGTATATTCAGTGGGGCTCTTGATGCCAGAGCAACCCAAATAACACCACAAATGAAACTTGCTGCCGCCTTTACAATTGCAGATTGTGTTAAGAATCCTGACGGGGAATACATCATCCCTGAGACCCCTAAATCTAAATACTTCTATAACCAGTATCAGAGACCGTAATACTGCTTGACATGAATAATCAGCACAATATCTTTAAATAAAAAAAGGGCGTCTTTCAACGCCCTTCCTTCTTCACTAAGTGAACAAGTATTTACTAATTATTTGGTATGAACCCAGAGTTATTTTATTAGAACCAGTTTTTGAATTGAACTTAAATTCGTGGCAGTAACTTTTATGAAGTAGTAACCTGATGTCATTTTCGCACCAGTATTACTTTCGCTATTCCATTTTATAGTTTGATTTCCTGCTAAGAAATCATTTTCTATATTATAAACAACCTGACCTGTAGCGTTAAATACTTTTATGCTAACATTACCACTTTTTCTTAGTTTGAAACTAATATTTGTAATTCCGTTGGAAGGGTTAGGATAAAGTTGTAATGCTATAGATTCAGGATTATAGATATAATCAGGTCCATGCATATCTTTAGCTCCTTCGATAGCCTCTTCAAGGGTTTTATTAGGAATGTTGTCATCAGGATCATTGTTATGACATCCAAGACATGTATAAGCTGGGCTTAATGAAGCCGGACGTTCATCATCATCTCTTACAACGCTACCATCTTCGCTAAACATTGATTGATCGTCAACAGTAATTTTGAACAAGTGTGAACGAACATCACCTTTGAAACCGCTTTCTCCACGAGTTGTACCTGATTTTGCAGCGTATGGCATATGACAATCAATGCATGTTGCACCTGCACCGTGATTTGTTGTAGTAACTTGATCATTGTGACAATCTGCACAAGCTATTGTAACACCATCGCCATCCCAAATAGTACGTTTATGAGGATCATGACATGTAATACAAGTCATGTCATGTTCGAAATGTTCAGTATGAGTAAGCTCGTCCCATTGTTCATGATGTTTAACAAAACCACCACTTGCATTAATAGGATTTGTATAGCTACGATTGTGGCAAGTACCACAAAGGAAATTCACATCGTTACCATCTGGATTAGGAGTTTGAACAACACCATCAATTGCCAGACCACCTGATTCATTATCTAAGTGAGCAAATTCATATACCTTATCAATATTATCAGAGGAAGGACCAGCAACGTGATTGCTACCAGGACCATGACATGATTCACAACCAATACCGCCTTCTGTGAATGTTCCAAGACCTTCAACACCAGCTAACCAACTACCTGTAGTGTCACCACCTGTAGTGTGACATTTAAAGCAGCTATAGTTGTATATCTTAACATCACCTGGATGATAATCTTTCCATCCATGGTTTTCACCACCATAAAAATTAATCTGATTATGACCTAGCCCTGTTGAATATGCACTACCGGCAGTACCCACTAAATGACCATCTTTTCCTACAAAACGAGCTTTCCATCCGAAACCACCAATAACACCGGCTATGTCTTCCCAGGTTTGAGTTCCATCACCAAGTCCACCCATCCATGAATCTTCGAAGTTGGTGACAAATGGTGGATATGTTGGAGGCTCATTGTTTTCAATTACGTTAAACTTGTAAGGATGTCCTGAAACAACCCAGTCATCATATTTTTCAGTATGACAACCTGAACATTCTTCAGATCCTACATAAGTTGCAGCCATTGCAACGTGCATATTAGCAGCTTCTGCAACAACTTCCTCAAGAGTTTTATTAGGAATATTATCATCAGGATCATCGTTATGACAACCAAGACATGTATACGCTGGGCTTAGTGATGCTGGACGCTCATCATCATCTCTTACAACACTACCATCTTCGCTGAACATTGATTGATCATCAACAGTAATTTTGAATAAATGTGAACGAACATCACCTTTATAACCGCTTTCACCACGAGTTGTACCTGATTTTGCAGCATATGGCATATGACAGTCAACACATGTTGCAGCAGAACTGTGATTAGTTGTAGTTTCCTGGTTATCGTGACATGTTGCACAAGCCATTGAAATACCATCACCGTCCCAAATGGTACGTTTATGTGGATCATGACAAGTAATACAAGTCATTTCCTGTTCAAAATGTTCAGTATGAGTAAGCTCATCCCATTGTTCATGATGTTTAACAAAACCACCACTTGCATTTATAGGATTAGTATAACTACGGTTGTGGCATGTACCACAAAGGAAGTTCACATCGTTTCCATCTGGATTTGGAGTTTGTACAATACCGTCAATTGCCAGACCACCAGATGCATTATCTAAGTGAGCAAATTCGTAAACTTTGTCAATATTGTCTGAAGAGGGTGATGCTATGTGATCACTTCCAGGACCATGACATGATTCACAACCAATGCCTCCCTCAGTAAAAGTGCCAAGACCTTCAACACCAGTTAACCAAGTGCCAGTAGTGTCGCCACCTGTAGTGTGACATTTAAAGCAGCTATAATTGTATATTTTTACGTCACCAGGATGATAATCTTTCCAGCCATAGTCAACACCATCATAAAAGTTTATCTGATTATGACCTAGTCCTGTTGAATATGCACTTCCTGCTGTACCCACTAAATGACCATCTTTTCCAACAAAACGAGCTTTCCATCCAAAACCACCAATAACACCGGCTATGTCATCCCAGGTTTGTGTACCGTCGCCAAGTCCACCCATCCATGAATCCTCGAAGTTATTTACAAACGGAGGATAAGTTGGAGGCTCATTGTTTTGAATTACGTTAAATTTGTAAGGATGTCCTGAAACAATCCAGTCATCGTACTTTTCAGTATGACAGCCTGAGCATTCTTGTGAACCAACAAAAGTTTGCCCAAGTAAATAATTACTAGCTCCTAACAGGAACATAATAATCATTATTGAGTTTAGAATTTTTTTCATATCTAGAACTTTGAAATTAATTATTAATTATTGCTTTAATTTTTTGGTAAATATATACACAATAACAAGCGTAAACAATAGCAGTTTGCACGCATTTTGGCATACCAAAAAACACTTAGATTTTGTTGAATAGTTCTTAAACAATATGGTAGTATGACATAACAAATTATAAAACCCAAGCCGTCTAAACAAATTTATTAATTTGTAATAAATTGAATGACAGACAGATATACGGAAGTTGTCAAATAAATTACGCATTATGTTATTATAAGCATAATTTTTTTTGCCATTAGGTATATTGGTTCTTAATAATGAAAAATCGTCAGATTTGGACAGAAAATTTATACATTATACAAAAATGAGGGCCTGTTAAAAAGTGACTCAAGTTCGAATTCAATAGTCAACTATTTAAAATTTATAATATTATGTTTGGTTGCATATTTAAGAAGTGAGACTACAGATTTAACCTTTAGTTTTTGCATTATATTTCTACGGTGGGTTTCAACCGTTCTAAGACTTATGTGAAGTTCATCAGCAATTTCCTGGTTGCTTAATTCATCAGCTATTTTTTTTATAATTTCGGTTTCCCTTCGCGTCAATTTAATTTTATTATTATCAGTATCATTATCCTGTTCATTTGCAATAATGTCATTAATCATTTGCTCTGATATTTGTTTGCTTAAATAATGCTTACCCGATAATACAGATTCAATTGCTTCAATAAATTCATTTTTTTTAGAATTTTTAAGTAAGTAACCACTACCTCCTGATTTCAACATCTGCCTAACGTATTCTATTTCTTCGTGTTGAGTAAGAGCCAATATTTTTACCGAAGGGAGTTCTTGTATTATTATTTTTGTTGCGTCTATCCCATTCATAACAGGCATTGATATATCCATAAAAATCAAATCAGGTTTCAGTAATAAAGCCTTTTTTATTGCTTCTTCACCATTACTTGCTCTACCAACAATTTTGAATTGTTTTATTGGTCGCAACATATCGGAGATTCCATTTAATATTAGTTGATGGTCATCAACAATAAGAATTCTAACTATTTCCATCTTTTTTGTTTTTTTTGATTGGAATTTCAATGATTATTTCAGTTCCCTTTCCCAGTTTAGAGTCAATATTAAAAGTGCCCTCAAATGCATTAACACGTTCACGCATGCTAACAAGACCAATGCCTACCATGCCTTTTTTTTCGAGTGATTTTAAATTGAAGCCTACTCCGTCATCATCAACTACAAGGACAAGTAGTTCTTCTTGCATAAAAATCTGAAAATTAGCGTTTTTGGCTTTTGAATGTTTTATAATATTGTTAATTGATTCCTGGCATATTCGGTATATTGCCTTTTCAAGTTTACCGTCGATTCGTTCATTATAATCAAAAGCATTAAAATTAATTATTATATCATGCATTTCGTTAGCACGATTTATAAGGTTTTTAATCGCTACAATTAAGCCAAAATCTTTAAGAACAATAGGAATAAGGTTGTGGGCAAGATCCTTCGATTCGCTAATTGCCTGGTCAATTTGCTCCTGCATTTTATTGATTAGTTTTTCTCTCTCTTCAATACTCAATGTCTCAAGATTTTGAATTTCCTGGGTTGTATATGATATAGAGGTCAGCAGTTGCCCTAGCCCATCATGAAGGTCGGTAGCAATTCGCATTCGTTCTTCTTCCTGAGCTTCATTAATATCAATCTGGCTTTGTCTCCTGTTTTGTTCAAGTTTTTTTTCAATCTCAACCTTTTTTGTTAAATCGTGACCTACAATTATCAAACCGTTACTTTCCCCATTGTCTGTTTTCAATATTGCACAAGAGATAAGTGCTGGAATTTGTTTCCCGGAAGCGTGTATAAAATAGTTCATGTTCTTAATTATCTTCCGTTGAGATCTAACCTCCTTTTCACTAATCAACCGTTTTTCAGATTTATTATTCTCACCAAATATCACTCCAATATACTTGCCTATAAACCACGATTTAGAGTGCCCAAGAAGATTTGAAGCAGATTGATTTACTGAACGGATTGTAAGCATATTATCTGTAACAATCAGTGAGTCAAACATATTTTTTAGGATGTTATCAAAGTATGTTTTTGTAACTGTCGAATTTTCCAGAGACTCAAGCATGAGGTTGAAAGAGTTAGCGAGTATGCTAAATTCATCTCCAGTGTCAATTTTCACTTTAATGCCTCTGTCGCCACTAATAATTCTTTTTGTTGTTGCAACAAAGTCATGAATTGGTTTTGTTAGATTGTTGATAAATCTCATTCCCCCGATTATGAAAATTAATAAAACTGATATTCCTAGGATGAGAATAGTTAAAGTACTGTGGTGAAATACAGTTTTGCTTTTTTCCACATATTCTTCAATTTCAGTATTGGTCTCAATAAGTATAATGTCAACCTGATTCAAACTCTCTTTAATTTCATCATTCATCTTGTTCAGTATTTCTTCTTGCCGAGACACGTCTCCTTTTTGATTTAATTTGAACAACTTTTTAGAAAGTGTGTCAATTTTTATAAGTCTAAGTTTAAGATCATGAAGAATATCAATGTTATGAGATATTGTAATTTCCTCTATACAATCAGATAATTTTTCATTTACTTGAAAAACAAGTATTTCAAAGAAAGCCTGATCATCAGAGTTTTCGATTAATGTATTTTTATTGGATTGAAAGAATAGCTGATAAAGTGAAAGTTTGAGTTCCTGAATAGCATTAATTTCATGATATTCAACATGAAATTCGTCTGCTGTATCTTTTAATATCTCAACTACTATCTGGCTTGAAATAGTCATGAGAAGTATCAAAAGAACTACGATACGTCCTCTTATTAATAATTTCTTGCGAATTGTGTTTTTGAATGGAACCATTAAAGTTCTTCGTATATTTATATTTCAGCTGCAAAAATAATTTTTTGATTGTTAGTAATCAAATTAATCGAATATTATCAATGATTAATGTATTAATTATTTTACACTCAGTTATAATGCCTAAAAACTCAGGCTTATTCACCTGACAATAAAGTTTTTATATAGCAATCACTTGACAAAGAGCATTAAAAAGTGTATCTTTGCACACTTTTTAAAAAAGCTAATTAAGTATAAATTTTCATAAACAATTTTCATGAAATTATCACAATTTAAATTTGATTTACCAAGAGAATTAATTGCTGACCATCCAACCACAAACAGAGATGAATCTAGAATGATGTTGGTGAACAGAAAAAATAAAACCATAGAACATAAATCTTTTAAAGACGTATTAAATTATTTTACTGAAGGAGATGTATTTGTAATAAACAACACAAGAGTTTTTCCTGCCAGATTACATGGTGAAAAAGAAAAAACCGGCGCAAAGATTGAAGTGTTTTTATTACGTGAACTGAATCAGGAAAGTCGATTATGGGATGTACTGGTTGACCCTGCCCGCAAAATTCGTATAGGAAACAAATTATATTTCGGTGAAGACGAATCACTTGTAGCTGAAGTAATCGATAATACTACATCAAGAGGCAGAACATTAAGATTCTTGTTCGATGGTACTTATGATGAATTCAAGCAAACCCTACAAGTTCTAGGAGAAACACCTTTGCCAAAGATTCACCAAAGACCTGTAGAGGAAGAAGATAATGAACGTTATCAAACCATTTATGCTAAACATGAAGGTGCTATTGCTGCTCCAACTGCTGGTTTACATTTTTCAAGAGAATTGATGAAGCGACTAGAAATTTTAGGTATTAAATTTGCTGAAATAACACTTCATACAGGCCTGGGAAACTTTAGGACAATAGAAGTGGAAGATCTTTCAAAGCACAAAGTCGATTCAGAAGAAATGTTTATTAATCTGGAAAACGCTGAAATTATTAATACTGCAAGCAGAAATAAACATCGAGTATGTGCCATTGGAACAACCAGTATGAAAGCACTCGAAACTGCTGTTTCAATTACAGGCCAAATTAAACCCTATTCTGGCTGGACAAACAAGTTCATCAATCCTCCATATAATTTTCAAACAGCTGATGCAATGATCACCAACTTTCATATGCCAATGTCGCCAATGATGATGATGGTTAGTGCATTCATCGGGTACGATTTCTTAAATGAAGTTTATAAAACTGCCATTAAAGAAAAATATAAGTTTTTCACTTATGGTGATGCAATGTTGATTATCTAATGAGCATTCATATTTTAAACCTTGATTTGCCTTGGTTTGATGGATTTAGAAAAACATGTGCTGATAGTTGCTGGTGGTGATGGAAAACGAATGGACCACAGTTTACCCAAGCAGTTTCTGTTGCTTAGCGATAAACCTATACTATTTCATTCGTTTAATGCCTTTCAGTTTCTTAACGATGTTAAGTTTACCCTTGTTTTAAACTCTGAATATTTTGATTATTGGACAAATATTTGTGATTCGTTAGGTTTTGATATTCCTCATCATATTGCCGAAGGAGGACCTTCACGATTCCATAGTGTAAAAAGCGGACTAAATAATATACCTCATAGTTCATTGGTGTTAATTCATGATGCTTCACGTCCTTTTGTTTCAAAAGAAACAATTATAAAGGTTATTGATATGGCTACGCTTAAAGGTAATGCTATTCCTGCAATTGAAGTAACCGATTCTATTAGGGAAATTTCTGTTTCTAACAATAAAATAATTGACCGCAATAAACTTCGGGCGATTCAAACCCCACAGGCTTTTCATTCATCTTTGATAAAAGCAGCTTATAATCAAACTTATAACAAGACTTTTACTGATGACGCATCTGTTTTAGAAGCTACAGGCACAAAAATTAATATTGTTGCTGGTAATACCGAAAACATCAAGTTATCCAACCCTATTGATTTAGTTATAGGGAAAAGCATTCTTAATATAGGAGGAGATTCTTCTAATACTGATTAACAAAATGGCATTTCATTAAAGATTACTGAAAAAATTGCAACCTTATTTCAGCTTAACTCTGTCCTTCCATCCAAATCTAGAAATAAAGGAAGTAATTGCAATAATTACAATATAAATAGGATACACAAATTCCAATAGTAGGAAGAATGGTTTAAGTTGTTGCTTTTCTGTAAAGGATAAAAAATTAAAAACAAGTGGAACATCGATTACAAACTTGGTGAGTATAATCAGAAAAAACAATGGTAACAACCATGAGAAATAAAAACTTCCTAATAGCATCAAAAAAAGAAGCGTGTTAAACAGAAATACTGTAAGAGAGACAATAACAGGCCACAACATTTTGTAGCCGGTTGCTTTTGATGCCCATCTTTTACGCTGATTGACGAACTCGGACAAATTTAATGGTGGCAAAGTTGATACAATAGAATCCCTGTGCCTTAAAAACCCAACTGCTCGGGTACCATATTTCTTAGTAACATTATGAATTAAAAACACATCATCCCCAGATGAAAACCTAAAAGTATTATTTATTGTATTTACAGAATTAAATACATCTTTTGAGAAGGCAAGGTTTGCACCATTTCCCATTAATGGCAATCCGGTACCTACTGAACCACCTCCTGATGCAACGAGGCTAGCAAAATCAAGCGAAAATAATTTCTGTAAAATGGTTTTTTCACCTTCATATATTACGGGACCGATAATCAAGCTACAACCAGAAGAGGTATAAAAGTTTACAATACTTTGTAACCATTTCGGCTTTACGTTACAATCGCCATCAGTTGTAATAATTAATTGTGTTGAAGACATTGCAACCCCCTGATTAATAGCGTTTCTTTTACCTTCACTCGTAGCTCCTACAAATATTATTTTTACATCCGAATTTTCATTTATAAACTGATTTATTAGTTCGGCTGTATTATCAGTTGAGTGGTCATCAACAATAATTATTTCATAGTTTTTTTTGTTGTAATCTTGGTTAACAAGCTGACCCAACAGGGTCACAATGTTGTTACTTTCATTTCGAACAGCTATTACAATGCTTACATCAGTCCCCGTTGTAAAATGTTGCTCAGCCTTAGGTTCTGACAAACGAAACCATCCAAATGTGATTATCCCAATCACAATTAAATAAGAAATTGTAGAACCAAATACTATCCATATAAATATGCTAATTATCATTCCTTTTTCTAAAAAATCGTAAACTAAAAACAAATATAGTTCCCACAATTGCTGGAAAAATCAAATTTATAAGCCATAAAATTGAAGAAGCACTTACAACACCAATAGCAATTTCTGAATTCCACAAACCAAGTTTTTCAAAATGATGTTGAAAAACAAATAAACTTACTGAACCCCTTACACCAATTTCGGTTAATGCAATTGTTGGAATTATAGTCATTAGTATATATATAACTGCTATGAGCATCAGTGAGGTAAAATAATTAGTGTTAATTCCAAAAAACCTTAATAACAAGTAAAACTGTAAAGAAAAAACGACATATCTAATAATACTCAGTGCAAGTACATTTAACAACTCCTTCTGATTATACCATGAAAAAACCTGAGAATATTTCTCAATTTTCGTATAATATTTTCCGCTAATCTGCTTAATTACAATTGAAAAAAACGAAAAATTAAGATAAGCAAATATCATAACGAATATTACGATTATGACCATTAGGATAAATCCAATGTAGAGCCAAATATCGAGTCCGTCATAAATATTTATATATTCAGGGTAATAAAAAATAAGTGCAATTAATCCAAAATTTAAAGTAGTTAGTAATTGAGCAAGGCTGCCTAGTATTGTTGAAAGTACAGCTTGCAACCTGTCAGCTTTTTTTAAGATAAAAACACGTCCTAGATAATCTCCCACTCTGTTTGGCATAATCATACTTACGGAAATTCCGGCAAGTACCCCTTTAATAGAATTAAATAGAGATATTGTTTCAAGTTTATCAATTAGGTATTTCCATTTAATACTTTCAAGAAGTATGTTTAATGGAAGCAGTATTAATGTAATGATTAAGAGAATGTTAAGTGAAAAGCCTAAAGATATATCAGAAAAAGTTTGAAATACCGAACTGATATCTTTCCTGTAAAAAAGCTGATCGTAAAGAAATGCTAGTGTAAAAATAACTACCGCTAATCTTATGAGGATATTATATGTTTTACGTAGTTTTGCTTTCATCAATAATAGTTAAACTTTTTTTAATTTGGAACGGATAATTTTAGGTATCGACCCTGGTACAAACATAATGGGATACGGATTGATCCTTAATAATGGAAATAAAATTCGTTTAATCACGATGGGTATTCTCAAATTAAGTAGTTACGATAATCATTCGCTAAAATTAAAAAAGATTTTTGAACGCACACTTGGAATTATTGAAGAATATAAGCCTGACGAAATAGCTATTGAGGCTCCTTTTTTTGGCAAAAATGTTCAATCGATGTTAAAACTAGGAAGAGCACAGGGCGTGGCTATGGCCGCAGGATTGTATAAGAATATCCCGATTTTTGAATATTCTCCAAAAAAAATCAAGCAATCAATTACCGGAAATGGAAATGCATCAAAAGAACAGGTTGCTGCTATGCTGAATAATATTGTTGAGTTTGCTGAACCACCCGAGTCTCTTGATGCAACCGATGGTCTGGCAGCAGCAGTTTGTCATTATTTTCAAGGTACTGGGATTAATAAAAAAGCAGGTTATTCAAGTTGGAAAAGCTTTTTACAGGACAATCCAAACAGGCTTAAAAAATAGTTGCTGTTATATTGAGTAAACCAAAAACAAAATAACCACTAATGCAATATTCTTAAACTAGAGTGTTTCTACATTAGTTTTTGTTGAACTTTCCACCACCTATCCGGAATTTCTTGGTTAAGCGCCGTTTGATAATCATAGTAAGAACATGGAACAAACTGGTGTCTTTTGTACTTCTGGTTTACCAAATCTTTTGAGGTAACAATCATCCACCACCTATCAGTTTTTTTACTTTTCAAGAAAACCAGTTCTTGCTCAAAATTTTCAATCTGAACATTAAATTTAACGTAATCTTGATTATTATTTTCTGGAAAATCATTTCTGCGGGTCGAAAATCCATCTAAAAAATACCACATCATTTGAGCATATAAATGAGCTGATTGCCCATTGTTGTCTAATGAAGGGTCAAGTTCATAGAAACCAATACTACTTAATTTATCGCTCATACCAGCATATCTGCAAATTTTACACATTTCTTCTCCGGTAAATCCGTTTGGCATAACATTATTATCTGCAGGTGCATCACCATGTTTAATACTTGAAATATCGATACTCAATATGTCGGCATCTCTTACCATTGGCTCAACCTCTTCCAATTCAGCTTTAACATTTCCTAACCTGTTTATATCAAAATATAGATTTTTCATCAACACAAGAGCGTCCTGATCAACAAAATAAGTTTGATAACCAATATTTGTGAAGTTAAATAGAAAATTTGGTTGGTGAAGTATTATATGACTTAGGTACGACTTATTATTTAATTCATGTTGGTCATGACCGAGATCAAAAGCCGAGTCAACTGATGCAATGTTAATAATCCTTCCAATGTTCTCATATGCAAGATAATTTGCGTATGTAATATCTTGTCCACCACCAATTATTATCGTAACAATGTTGCTTTTAAGAAGCTCAGAAATTACTTCTTTAACAGCAAAATAAGTATCATCAATTTGATGTCCGTGCACTATATTTCCAATGTCTGCAATCCGCAGATTATTCCAATGTGAATACAATTCGTAAAACCGATTTCGTATTTCATCTGGAGCTTTGTCACTTCCCTTATTAATAGTAGCTCTATCGTCACTAACTCCAATTAGTACAACATCTATTTGGTCAAGGTCAGGGAACCCATATTCAACTGTATATTTAACAATAATATCGGCTAGGCGATATTGGCCAGTATTGCTTGGTATTGTTAAATTTTCAATGTTTACTGGTTCAAGATATGTGCTAATATCCATTGTGCTGGAGATATGTACTAATGATGAACGAAGATAATTTATTTTTTCTTTTTGAAATATTTTTTCTTGGGCATGTTGTTCGGATCTTCTGCTATTTTATAACACTCCTCAAGTGTTAATGAAGCAGCATCGGTACCCTTTGGAATTTTATAATTTTGTTTATCAATAACAAGATAAGCTCCATACCTTCCGTTTAACACCTGAACTTTTTTGTCTTTATCAAATTCTTTAATAATTTTTTCCCGCTCAACTTTTCTCTTTTCTTCAATTAGTACGACTGCCCTTTCCAGTTGTATCGATCCGGGATCATCATCTTTTTTGAGAGAGATAAACTTATTATCATGTTTAACATAAGGACCAAATCTACCTATCGCAACAGTTACTTCCACATCTTCATAATTGCCTAAAGCACGAGGATATTCAAACAGCTTTAAGGCCTCGGCATGAGTTATTGTTTCTATACTTTGATTTTTTCTTAATCCGGCAAATTTTGGTTTTTCTTCCTGCTCAGTTTCGCCTAATTGCGCCAGTGGTCCAAAACGTCCGATTTTAACATAAATATTCTTTCCTGTTTTTGGATCTTGTCCGAGTAACCGTTCCCCGCTAAATTTACCCGAATTTTCCTGTGTGTTTTCAATTTTAGAATGAAAAGGCCCGTAAAATTCCTTTATCATTTGATTCCACTCTTTTTTCCCTTCAGCAATTTCGTCAAATTCTTTTTCAACACTTGCTGTAAAATTATAATCCATGATATTCTCGAAATACTGCATCAAAAATTTAGTAACTAAAGTNCCTATATCTGTTGGGAAAAGTTTAGATTTATCTGAACTAATGTTGTCAGAAAGTGTTTTTGAAGATATACTATAATCTTTTAATGTTAAACAGATTACTTCCTGTTTTCCTGGTGGCCTGGTTTCTTTTACTATATATTCACGTTTTTGCACTGTAGAAATTGTAGGTGCATATGTTGAAGGACGCCCTATTCCAAGTTCTTCAAGTTTTTTAACGAGGCTCGCTTCTGTATATCTAGGAAGATGTTTTGAATAACGTTCACGCGCTCTCATTTCCATTAATGTGAGCTCATCGCCTGATTTCATTACTGGCAGAAGGCCTTGATTTTCAACATTATCATCGTCAGTTCCTTCGAGATAAACCTTAAGAAAACCGTCAAATTTTATTACCTCTCCAATTGCAGTAAACAATTTAGTAGCACCTGAAGTTGAAATATTAACAATAGTTTTTTCTAACTCTGCATTACTCATTTGTGATGCAATAGTTCGCTTCCAAATTAAATTATATAATCTTACAGAATCAGGATTACCATCAACGGTTTGGTTATTCATATAGGTTGGCCTGATAGCCTCATGAGCTTCCTGGGCACCTTTAATTTTGTTTGTAAACTTTCTTGTTTTGACATATTCTTCACCATAGAGATTAGTGATTTCTTGTTTTGCCATCCCAATAGCAGTATTTGAGAGATTAACCGAATCGGTACGCATATAGGTTATTTTTCCTGATTCGTATAACTGCTGTGCTATTCGCATTGTATTTCCAACCGAAAATCCTAGTTTACGTGATGCTTCCTGCTGTAGTGTAGAAGTAGTAAAAGGTGGAGCTGGTGATTTTTTAGTTGGCTTTTTTTCAACCGATTCAACAATTAAATCTGCGCCAATTTGCTTCTCCAAAAAATTATGTGCTTCTTCTTCTTTTTTAAATTTAACAGGATATTCAGCTTTAAAAATCTTTCCCTTATTATCCCCATGTTCAAATTCTGCAACAATTCTAAATAAGGATGTGCTCTGGTGATTTTTTATTTCATTTTCACGTTCAACAATTAATCGCACNGCAACTGATTGAACTCTACCTGCAGATAATGATGGTTTAACTTTTTTCCATAGTAATGGTGACAGTTCGTAACCAACAAGTCTGTCAAGAACTCTTCTTGCTTGCTGTGCTGACACCAAATTATGATCAATACCTCTTGGTGATTCAATTGCATTGGAGATAGCAGTTTTTGTAATCTCATGAAACACAATTCGTTTTGTGTTTTCCTCTTTAAGCCCCATGGCTTTAAACAAGTGCCATGAAATTGCTTCTCCTTCACGGTCTTCATCAGATGCAAGCCATATTGTATGAACCGATTTGGCTAACTTTTTCAATTCNCTGATGGTTTTTTTCTTATCAGGACTTACCTCAAATTTTGGTTCAAAGTCGTTGTCGACATCTACACTAAGCTTTGTCTTATTCAAATCCATAACATGTCCAAAACTCGAACGGACAATAAAATCCTTACCTAAAAAACCCTCAATTGTTTTTGCTTTTGCCGGTGACTCAACTATTACGAGATTATTTGCCATAGTTATTACATAAGTTTTAAAACCTGATAAATCAGAATGATAGTTTATATAAAATTGAAGCTGCAAAAGTATATAAAACTTACACAATGCAAAATCAACATGAAAATTGTTTGTAGGTTATATGCTTCTGAAGTGGAAAGATTATTAAATAATCAAGACATAATTTGGCCGATATCCTAAACTTCCAAAATCCAAAATATAATTACGATTTATGCTTTGATTAGTAATTGATTTTATTTTATGGTATAGCGTTAAGAAATGAACTTTATTTTAAATCAATAGTTTCTATTTCTTCTAAAGTGTCAGGGTTTATTACTCTTAGTGACACTCGTTCTCCATCTATATCAAACAACATTAATGCATATTGAGTAGAGAATTTTTCAACCGATTCAGACCATGGCAATTGTTGCTGGCCATAATAAGGGGCTCCTGCTGAGCCATTTGTGATTTGCCAAAATGGACGGCTAACTTTAAGTTTTTTTCCTTTATAGCCTTCTGGATAAATTGGTGTGTTTTTAGTGAGTTTCATTCTGCTGTAATTATGTTCATCACCACAAAGAAGTGCAATTACTTTGTCACTTTTATTAATCATAATGTCCAGTAATTCATCACGCCTTTCTATGATTCCAACATTAACTGGTTCGCCAGCTACTGTTGGGCGTATTTTGTTATTACCATAGTACCACATATCATCTTTAGCATGACCTCCATTTGGAAAGGCAGGAGTATGTATGGTAACAAAAATATGATCAATGTGTGAATTGCTGTTGAGTTCATTAATTTTCTNTTCAAACCACAACAGTTGATTATCCATNACNTANCCATGNGGATTNCCTCCTATTTCAGAAATCATTTTTTTAGTTGGAGTATACCAATAATTAGAATTTAANACTACNATAGCAATGTTATCATATATATAGGAATAAACGGATTCACCATATTCNGGGAAATTAAGTTTTGATTTATCAGGATCATAATAAGCACNNTCTTCACTTTGTGGCCCNTTTTGAGGATTTACAAAGTTNTTTGNAAANNNNGTTTCNGCNGATTNTGTTTTNAANGGAAACTTATCNANNNNAATNCCNNANGNNCTNCCATNATCAAANNTNTTNACTAAAGCCTCATGNTTNCCCATNNCNANATNAANTGGAANATAATGCCAAANTGATTCTACNGNTCTNTTCCANTTNGCNTATTCAAGNNTAGTTNCTGCCAATACTTGATGAATATCCNGTANNCATNTCNCCTGTAAANTGAAAAAANGANNCCCCNTGNNNTGCNGCAAGNGCTGCCATTTTTTTCATGATATANNCNTTNACTCCNTAAANNTNNCNTTCTCCNCCACCANTNCCAGCACGTGAATCACTTGTNNAAGCAAANGTAAANGGNNTTCTNNTTCCTGGNGNTGGNGCNGTTTTAAANCTATANNTAAGTTGATTTTTGCCATAGTTAACAGTATAATTATACTCTTTATCTGGCTCAAGATCACCTATTGGTATCTCGTGCTTTAAACCTTTCTTAGAAAGATTCTTTAAATCCATATAGATGTTTCCGTTAACTACAATATTTGGCAAGCAGGGTTTATTTGTTTCAAATGAAATAACAACTTCTTTGTGTGAAACGTTGTTAACATAAGGGCCTGCAATTACAGACATATCTACCTTAAAAGGCCCCTTTCCTTTAAAGGAGATAATTCCATCGTAAATAATATCACCATAGTTATCAATAATTCGGTAGCCGATTCTCCCTTTACCACTTTTTACCCAGCCTGCGATATCGTATTTTTCCTTCATAATACTAATATCAATCTCAGCTTTCCCTTCAATAATTATTGAATTCTTGCTTAAATATACTGGCTGAGGATATTTTGAATCATTTTTTGCAAATAAGCCATAATAAAGTGTTCCAAAAAATGATTTGTTTTTAAAGTTAAAGAATAATCCTTTGTCTGTACCCTTAGGATTAATCTGAATATTTTCAAGAGTGTAGAAAATGTTATTCTCAACCATCCATGCCGTATCACCCGATTTTACAGATACAAAATAGTAACCACCTTCATTATCAGGCATTATGCCTGAAAATACAGAAGGAACGTTATGACCATATTTTTGAACAGCCTCCGAAAGTTCACTTCGTTGTCCGAAACAAATAAGGTTAAATAACAAAAACGCTATTAAAAACAATACACTTTTCATTGATTACATTTTTTTGTTATTTGTAATTCCGTATTTTGTCTGCCAAAATTAATAGATAAACAAACTACTTCCAAGGATTACCGTAATTATGCATTAATCTTCTTGCTTTTATTCAGGTTCTTAAAAAAAAAAGTAGATTTGCACCAACCATTCCAAAAACGATAACTAGTAGTTAAAAAATAGTAGTTTATTTATGAGAACATATTCCCTTAAGAGCTTCAGATTAATGATTTGGATTTTCCTGGCAGCCGTTATTTTTTCTTCCTGTGTGCCACAAAAGAAAATGTTATATCTGCAAGTTAAGAATGAAACAGATACTTTGGCTGCATTTAAAAATGAACGAAAGATTGAATATAAAGTGCAATCAGGAGATAATTTATATATCCGCGTTGTAACGCTTGATGAAAAGACAACATTATTATTGAATCCATTATCCCCAGGGGGTGTTAACCAAAATATCGGCAACGATGCTTCTGTATATTTGAATAGTTATAACGTAAATGAAGCAGGCTATTTGGATTTTCCTATGATAGGTGAAATACTGGTTCAAAACCTCAATGTTGAGCAAATTAAGGATAAAATACAAGAGAAGCTTACTACCTATATGAAAGAGTTTATAGTAATTGTGAAACTTGTAAACTTTAATATAACAATGCTAGGCGAAGTACAACGGCCAGGTCAATACAAAATATATCAGGATAATATTAGTATTTTTGAAGCAATATCAATGGCAAGTGATCTTACCGACTTTGCCAACAGAAATAAGATTGCTATCATAAGGCAAACAAAAACAGGTTCCGAAGTTATTTATATTGATATGACGAAAAGAGATCTCTTACTTTCGGATTATTATTATTTAAAACCCAACGATATAATTTATGCTCAACCCCTTAAAGGAAAGCAGTTTACATTTGCTAACTTCCCTTATGGTGTTGTATTTGGATTTATCTCCACAACTATTCTTTTACTTAATTACATGAATAATTAGAACAAAATGGCACTAGATAATTTTGAAGGAATTCAACAACAGGAGGAAAGCATTGATATAAAAGCTCTGTTTTTTAAATTTGTAAGATATTGGTATTTATTTGCTCTTACAGTTTTTGTTGCAATTGTAGTAGCTTTTCTTTTCAATAAATATACCAGCCCCGTATTTGAAGTAAATACTACAGTACTTGTCAAGGATGATAAAGGGGGTGCTCTTAGCGCTGCTTCCATGCTTGATGGTTTGGGTTTAAGCAATACGCAGCAAAACCTTGAAAATGAAATTGGAATTCTTAGTTCGTTCTCATTAACATACCGCACTATTCGCGAACTTAATTTTGAAGTATCTTATTTTATAGATAAAGGATTAATAAATACAGAAATGTATCCTTCTGCCCCATTTGAGGTTATAATGGATACTAGTGTTGCTCAGGCTGTTGGATTAAAGTTTAACATAAAATTCTTAAATAATAGAGAATACTCAATTGATGCAGAAGGTGAATTAATTAAAAAATATAATTTCTCAACTACTAAATATGAAGATGCTAGATTAGAGAAAGTTAACTGGGAGGGCACATATCGTTTTGGCGAGCTGGTAGAAAATGATTATGGTACATTTAAAATAATACTTACCGATGAGTTTGATGTTGAAAGGGATTTTGATGAATCATACTACTTCCTTTTTAACGATTACTTTGGTTTAACACAATCGTTTATGGGCTTTGAAATAGAACCTATAAACAGGGAAGCATCAATACTTGACATAAAACTTAAAAAGAATAACACTCAGAAGGCTGTTGACTTTTTAAATATGCTAACTGCTGTTTATCTTCAGCGAAGTCTTGATCAAAAAAACCAAATTGCCTCAAACACCATCAGGTTTATTGATAGTCAACTTGAGGTAATTTCAGATACACTAATTTCAGCAGAAACTGAACTTCAGGATTTTCAGTCAGCTAATGAGGTTATGGACTTAAGTTTTCAGGCTCAGCAAGTTTTCGAATATATTCAGGATCTCAATGTGCAAAAAACGGAGTTGGAGGTAAAGTCACGTTATTATCACAACCTTAAAAATTATATCGTAAAGAATTCAGAAAAAATTGACCAGCTTGTAGCACCGTCAGCAATGGGAATAGAAGACCCGGTGTTAAATGTTCTTGTTGGCCAGCTTATTACTTTATATAGCGAGAAATCTGAGATACTTCTGTATTCAACAGAAAAAAACCCATCTGTTATTAGTATAAATACTCAGATAAGAAGTACACAAAACGCCATTATTGGTAATATTACTAACATTATTGATAACTCAGATGAGATGCTAGCTTCTATAGACAAACGAATTGAGGAAGTTACAAAAAAAGCAAGTTTTTTACCGGTAACTCAACGCGAGTTAATTAATTTTCAACGGCAATTCGATCTCGCAAACAATATATACACATACCTTCTTGAAAAACGCTCAGAAGCTCAGATTACTATGGCTTCCAACATGCCGGATAATGAAATAATTGATATTGCTCGGGCAGATTTGAGTAGCAAGGTTTTCCCTAAAAAGGGATTAAACCTTATGATAGCCTTGATACTTGGACTTGTTTTCCCCGTGATCTATATAATTGGTAGAGATTATTTCAATGAAACAATTATTGAAAAGAAAGATGTAGAAACTGCAACTAAATTCCCTATTGTTGGACAATTACTTCATTCTACAAAAGATACTCAGATAGTTGTTCTGGAATCACCAAAATCAAGTATAAGTGAAGCATTCAGATCTTTACGAACTAATTTGCAGTATTTAGCTAAAGGTAAGGAAAAGATCACTGTTATGGTTACTGCTGACATGGTCAATGCGGGCAAAACCTATGTTTCAATTAATATCGCCAGCATATATGCACAGTACGGTAAAAAAACTATATTGTTGGGCTCCGACCTCCGTAAACCAAAAATTTATCAGGATTTTGGATTAAGTAATAATGTCGGACTTTCATCTTATCTGATTAATAAAGCAACTATTGATGATATTATTCAACCCTCCGGAAAGAGTGAACACCTCGACATTATAATGGCAGGTCCCATTCCTCCAAACCCGGCAGAGCTGATTGCCTCAGAAAGAAGTTCTGAACTTTTTAAAGAACTAAGAAAACGATACGATTACATTGTTATTGATACTCCACCAGTAGGTCTGGTTACTGATGCATATCTACTAATGGAACATACCGATATTAATATATTCCTTGTTCGTCAGGGTCTTACAAACAAAAAGATTTTTGCCTCAATAATTAAAGATATTGAGGATCGAGGAATGAATATGGCCATTGTGATTAATGATATCAAGCTCGGTGGGGGTGGTTATGGCTATGGATATGGATATGGCTATGGCTATGGATATGGATATGGATATGGATATGGATATGGTTATGGATACGGCTATGGTTACGGTTATGGTTATTATACAGATGACAAACCTGATAAGAAGAAATCTTTTGCAAAGAGATTATTTAACAAGATTTAAAAATATTTTAATTTCTAATAAAATTTAGTGAGCAGGTTTATTTATGAGTTCTAAAGAAGAAAATTTTGCTCTCATTGGTGCTGCCGGATATATTGCTCCACGGCATATGAACGCTATTAAGGAAACAGGGAATATGATTATTGCTGCCCTGGATCCAATGGATAGTGTTGGAATTATTGATAGTTATTTCCCCAATGCTGATTTTTTTATTGAGCCGGAACGCTTTGACAGACATTTAGATAAGCTCAGACGCTCAGGAAATGGGAAAATAGGTTATGTTTCAATTTGCTCACCAAATTATCTTCATGATGCCCACATTCGTATGGCTCTCAGAAATGATGCCAATGCTATTTGTGAGAAACCGTTGGTGTTAAATCCATGGAATTTAGATAGTTTGGAGGAAATTGAAAAGGAAACTGAAAAAAAAATATTTAATATACTGCAACTCAGGCACCATAAGGCAATTATTGAACTAAAGGATAAAATAGATAACCTTCCCAAAGATCATATTCACGATATTGACTTAACCTATATTACATCAAGAGGGAAGTGGTATCATTATTCTTGGAAGGGTGATATTGCAAAATCGGGTGGTGTAGTTACAAATATTGGAATTCATTTTTTCGATATGCTTGGTTGGATATTTGGAGAAGCTAAAAATAATTCTTTGCATTTGCTTGAGTCCGATAAAGCTTCAGGTCTCCTTCAGCTAAAAAATGCCAATGTACGATGGTATTTGAGTGTTGACAAAAACGATTTACCTGTTCACGCTGTTCAAAATAGTCAACCAACTTATCGCTCAATAACTGTTGATGACAAGGAAATTGAATTTAGTGGTGGATTCACAGATCTACATACCGAAAGTTACAAAAATATACTTTGCAATAAGGGATATGGTATTGCAGAAGCAAGAAACAGTATTGAGATAGCCCATCTCATTAGAAATCAGAAAATAACATCTTCCCTAACGGATAAACACCCTTTTTTAAAATAATGAGTAAATCCGAAAAATCGTGGTATGCAGTTTATGTAAGATCGCGTACTGAGAAAAAAGTCGCGCTTGAATTCAACCACGAAGGGATTGATCATTATCTTCCGTTAATTAAGAGATTGAAACAATGGAGCGACAGGAAAAAATGGGTTGAAGAACCTCTATTCAGATCTTATATATTTGTAAATATCAAACGGGAGGACTACTACAAGGTATTACAAGTGCAAGGAGCTGTTAAATATATATCCTTCGAAGGCCATGCTGTTCCTATTCCAGAACCCCAAATAAATGCTGTTAAATATTACCTTGAAGAAACTGATCCTGAAAATATTGATGACACAAGTTGGAAAAAAGGACAGAAGGTAGAAGTGATTTCTGGAAGCATGACTGGCTTACTGGGCCAGCTTATTGAATTACGAGGTAAACACATGGTTAAAGTAGAAATTGAAACGGTAGGCAGTACTTTGTTAATCCATATTCCAAAAAGCAAATTAAGGATAATATAATCTAATGATTTTTGGACACATTATAGTATTTTTACCTTCTAAACATAATTTATAATGAACACTCCGTCATACTCTATAAATAATTTGCGAGAGCTGGAATCTGAGTCAATTCACATTATTCGAGAAGTAGCTGCCGAGTTTGAAAATCCGGTTATGCTGTACTCAATAGGCAAAGATTCCTCGGTAATGGTAAGACTTGCAGAAAAAGCATTTTATCCTGGCAAGGTACCTTTTCCTCTAATGCATATTGATTCCAAATGGAAGTTTAAAGAAATGATTGACTTCCGTGAGAATTATACAAAAGAAAAAGGATGGAATTTGATTGTACACTATAATAAGGAGGGTTTTGAATCGGGTATTGGTCCTTATTCACATGGCAGCAAAGTACATACTGATGTGATGAAAACTCAGGCCTTACTTGCTGGGCTCGAAAAGTATAAATTTGATGCTGCGTTTGGTGGTGCAAGGAGGGATGAAGAAAAATCAAGAGCTAAAGAGCGAATATATTCATTCAGAGATAAATTTCACCAATGGGATCCCAAAAATCAGCGTCCCGAACTTTGGAGTATTTATAATGCAAAAGTGCAAAAAGGAGAGTCCATTAGAGTATTTCCGATTTCAAACTGGACTGAGCTCGACATATGGCAATACATTAGACTTGAGAAAATTCCAATAGTTCCGTTATATTATGCAAAAGAACGACCTATAGTTGAAGTTGACGGCAGCTTGATACTTGTTGACGATGATAGGATGCCCAAAAAGTTGCGTGATAAAGCTGAAATGAAGATGGTACGATTTAGGACATTAGGTTGTTATCCGTTAACCGGAGCAATTGAATCGGAAGCAGATACGATTGAAAAAATTGTTGAAGAGATGATGACTATTACCAAAAGTGAACGTACAACTAGGGTAATAGACTTTGACCAGGAAGCAAGTATGGAACAGAAAAAGAGAGAAGGGTATTTTTAAGACAACTGAAACACAGAAGTAATACACCATGAACATAAAAGAATTTCTCGACCAGGATCAAAAGAAAGATCTGTTACGATTACTTACAGCTGGGTCTGTTGACGATGGAAAATCAACTCTAATCGGAAGGCTTCTGTTTGATAGTAAGAAACTGTATGAAGATCAGTTGGATGCGTTAAAAAGAGATAGCAAACGTGAAGGACATGCAGGAGAAGAAATTGATTATGCTTTACTACTTGATGGTTTAAAAGCTGAGCGTGAACAAGGTATAACTATTGATGTTGCTTATAGATATTTTTCAACTGCAAAAAGGAAATTTATAATTGCTGATACCCCCGGTCATGAACAATATACCCGGAATATGGTTACCGGAGCTTCAACTGCTAATCTTGCAATTATTTTAATAGATGCAAGAAAGGGTGTAATTACTCAAACCCGAAGACATTCATTTTTGGTTTCTTTGCTGGGCATAAAACATATTGCTTTAGCTGTCAACAAAATGGATTTGGTTGATTATAGCCAGGAGGTATATGATAATATCTGTAAGGATTATTCAGATTTTGTTACACCACTAGCCTTTCCAGATGTACGTTTTTTTCCTTTATCGGCATTAAAAGGTGATAATATTGTTGAACTTTCTGACAAGATGCCTTGGTATCATGGAAAAAGTATTCTCGAGCATCTTGAAACAATACACATTACAAGCGACAGAAATTTTTCTGATTTACGTTATCCAGTTCAGTATGTTATAAGACCGAGTCTTGATTATAGAGGTTTTGCTGCAAAAATTGCATCAGGTATAATAAAAAAAGGTGATGAAATCATGGTATTGCCATCAAGAAAAAAATCTATCGTTAAGGAGATTGTTACATACGATAATGATCTTGATTCGGCTTTTCCCCCACAATCGGTTACTGTTACTCTGCAAGATGAAATTGATGTTTCAAGAGGGGATATGCTTGTTCATCCAAACAATCTCCCAAAGGTAGAACGCCATTTTGAAGCGATGCTTGTATGGATGGATATAGAGCCAATGAAAGAAGGAACCCAGTTTATTATAAAACAAACTACTCAAACTACAAAAGCGCGGATTGACAAAATACGTCACTTAGTCGATGTAAATACTCTTGAAAAAAAGGATGCTTCAACGTTTGAACTAAATGAAATAGGTAGAGTTGTAATTACAACTGCAAAACCATTGTTTTTCGATGCTTACAAGAAAAACCGCCAAACAGGTTCCTTTATTTTTATCGATCCTGTAACACATAACACATGTGCAGTCGGTATGATAATAGATAAATTAAGCAGCGATCAATTACCGAGCAAAATTTTTGATATCGACCGTGATAAAATTGCAAGTGGTGTTGGCCTCATAACAAAATCTGAATTCGAAAAGAATTATCAGCAAACCGGTTCAACAATTTGGATTACCGGATTGCATGGATCAGGAAAAAATGAACTAGCTTATACACTGCAACGAAATTTGTTTGACATGGGAGCAAAGGTGATGCTACTAGATGGAAAATTGGTAAGATCAGGGCTCTCTCGTGAGTTAGATTATTCTCCTGCTGATAGAGCGGAACATATGAGAAGAGTAGCCCATATTTGTAGATTAATAAATGATCAGGGTATACTTGTAATTTGCTCATTTTTATCTCCAAATGAATCTATTAGAGAACAAGTTTCAGAAATAATTGGCAAAAATAATTTTCATCTTGTCTATATAGATGCTGATATTGAGTTTTGTCGTAAGAATGACCTATATGGAATCTACAAAAAAGCTGATGATGGAAAGTTAAAATACCTTCCTGGCGTCGATATGGAATATGATATACCTATCTCCCCAACTCTTAAGCTCAATGCGCTAACTAAAGATAGCAACCTTGAAAAGGTGCTTGGTTTTTTATCATCTAACAAGATCTTTCCAGTATAATTATTGCATAAACTAAAAAGATTACAATAAAATCCATTTATTCTATTCATCAGATTTTGTACTCATTTGCGCTGCTGTGAGAATGGGCCATGCCCTTAGTAGCTTATTTTCTTCCGTAGTCAGCAGGAATTTCACCCCAAATTTTAGTCTCCCATTTCAGGATTTGCGTATTGACAGGGTTTTTATTAAGCCATAAAACTGCATCGTCGAGGGCTTTAAATAGCTCTTTATTTTTTGCAGTTCTTTCTAGTTTAGTATTCACCTTTTTTTTTCTAACCCATGCCATAGCTGTTTTTGAGTCTGAATAAATGGGATATTCTAATTTGTGTTTTTTGAGCCATGCTAGAGCAAGTATTATTGCTAAAAACTCACCAATATTTACAGTTCCCATTTCATAAGGCCCACGTTTAAAAAGTTCTGTTTCAGTATCAGTAAACACTCCTCTAAATTCCAATGTTCCTGGATTCCCTGAACATGCAGCATCCACTGAAATACTGTTTAGAATAGGTTTATCTTTAGTTGTTAGTTCATGAAGGTTTTTCTTCCCTTTTAATTGAGCAATTTCCCAATATGATTTAGAAAAAGCTCGTTCTGCATCAGCCTTATCGCTGAATGACATATACTGTGCCCCCTCATATCCGCTTACCTGTTTTTTACATTCTTCCCATGTATTAAAAATTCCTGAAGTTAAACCTCTCCATACAACATAATATTTCTTTTTTGACTTCTTGCTCACAATACAAAAATAAACTTCTTATAAACTAAACTCAACTATATTTGTAATCAAAATATGAAAATGAAAAAATATTTTGTATCATTAATCGCCACTTTTATATTAATGGGATGTGATAGCAACGTTGTTTTTAGAGAATATCGAGTGTTTGATAATGTTAGTTGGAACAAACAGGAAATATTAAATTTTGATTTTCCTGTTCAAAAAAATGAAGGCCTGGATTTTTATTTAGCGTTGCGTCATCACACATATTTTCCATATAGTTTTATAGATGTTAATATTACTTTTTTTACACCTGACGGGGAAATGCGATCTTTAGATTAT
The DNA here is from genome assembly GCA_002686705.1 of Bacteroidota bacterium. Next base: position 12,775 of record NYYH01000020.1, on the reverse strand, counting down.
CATTTTAGATTGAAAGACAAAAACCTTGAGTGGAAAGCGGATGGAATGGGTGATTTTTGGGACATTGAGCTCCCAATTAGAAAAGATATGATATTTAATAAAACAGGAATTTGTAAAGTTAGTATTGAGAATAAAATGAACAAGACAGAAACTCCAGGAATTATTGAAGTTGGGCTAATAGTAAAAAAGACTAATCAATAATTTCACAGATAGTTTAAAATCTTAAATCTTATAAATTCTAAATTACTTTAATGTAAAGGTTGTGTGACCGATGTTGTTTCCACTTTCAAAAATATCCACGTGGTAAAGTCCTGGTTGTAGTTCCTGTGTACTACGTTTTGTCCACCTAACACACAGATCAACAGAATTGTTATCGTAGTTTACCTCTTTCATTATTGAATATTGGAGCACTTCATTATTAATCGTAAACGAATACGAATCATCCCTTCCTTGAACAAGTATTTTTTTATCAGGTTCGGCGATTCGAACATAAATAGTTTTTTTACCAGGTTTAATAATTGAATTTTCTCCCAAAGTTAAGCAGACCTTTATGAGATCTGCACGTCTGATCTTGTCAGTCGCTACTTCTTTACCACCACCTTTTTTATGAATAGCTGTAGCTTTTAAATTATAAGCAGTCAATACTGAAGCTTCTTCAACTTTCCCCGTGAGTGTTTCTGTTTCCTCCTCCAGCTTTTGATATTTTCGTCTTTCAATTTTTATTTCTTCCTTGATCTGCAGATTTTCTTCTGTAAGATCCTGGTTAATGGTAACTATCGAATCCATTTGCCTGACATAGCCTTGAGCAATAACTTGAAGTCTCGACATTTTTTTCTTTATCTTATAGTACTCCCATTTGTAATTGAGCATTTTCTTTATTTCAACAGCATTTGCTTGAATTACACTATCCATTACCTGTAATGAATCAGTGAGATCACCGTAAGCCGCTTTTGTCTCTTCATGTTCCGACATTAAAACTTGTAGCTCTTGATACAATTCTGCTTTTTGAACTTCTTTTTCGGCAAGTAGCTCATTCATTGTGCTCTTAACAGATAACAACCATAATGATACTCCAATTATACCTAGAGCCATAATAACTATAACGATGTACATCCAAATATTGGAGCTTCCTTGAGCTCGTTGCACGCTATTATTTTTCTGCTGTTCCATAGCTACAAATTTTAGTTTGCAAAATTACAGACAATCTCTTAAAATGCAAACGAAAGAGAAATATGATTTAGTATGAATGAAAGTTCTTAAAATTGAAAGTTTATAGTTTATAAAGGTAAATTTCAGATATGTACAAGTTTTCAACTAACCAAAACCACAAAAATTTTAAATAGTTATCCCCATTTTTTTCATTAGAAATGTTGCGTTTAGATTTTGTGAAATACCATTTTTGAGTTTGTAATCAAAAACAAGTTCTTTATTGGCAATCTCGACTTCGAATCGCTTGTTTGTTACATTATCAGGAAAATTATTGGCCAAACTACCAAGAGCAAGATCGTGTGTAGCGATCATTCCAGATGAGCTTAGTTTAATCAATTGTGTTATCAAAGCCATTGATCCTTTTTGCTTATCAGCCGAGTTTGTTCCTTTCAGAACCTCATCTAATATTACAAAAAGTTGTTGACCATCCTCTAGTTTATTTATCAGTTCTTTCAATTTTTTTAGTTCAGCAAAAAAATAAGATTCACCGTTTTGTATTGAATCAGTTGTTTTTATTCCTGTAAATATACCTACAGGTTTCATGATAAAACTATCTGCAAGCACAGGAGAACCAGTTAATGCCAATACCATATTTACTCCAACTGTACGTAAATATGTGCTCTTTCCTGCCATATTTGCTCCTGTAATAATCTGGAATTGTTTCCAACCATCTATGGTAATATCATTTCCTATACACTCTTTTTGAGAGATAAGTGGATGAGTAACATTAGTTGCTCTAATCTTAAAATCTTTCGTGCTAAATTCTGGAAACGTAGAATTTGGAAAGTTAAAGGCAAACCCGGCAAAAGAGTTTAATTCATCCATTGTAGAAAGTTGATCAAACCAATTTTCCATATAGGTTGTATAGCGATTTTTCCACTTTTCGATTTTGATTGCCTGCCTAATATCCCATAAAAAGAAAACATTTAAAAACACTCCAACAAGCATATTAAGCCTGTAATCCATCGACTTTGAAATTTTTGCGAGACTTTTTATAGCTCGATGTGCAGAATGTTCACCGCTAATATTTTCTTTAATCTTAAGTAATAATTTCGAATTAAATTCTTCGAAAGCAATTAACCTAAATAGTTTGGCGTATTTTGATAATAGCCCTGATTTCTTACTTAACTGAGCATGGATTTTATTTAACAGGCCTAGTTTCGTGCCAACCAAGGCAACAGGTAATAGCAAGAAAATTAAAAATGTACTTATTGTGAATATTTCCAACTCAATAAGTGTTAACACACCAAAACCAATTATAGGATTAACAATTAGCATTATGCGATAAAACATTGTATTGAATCTGACATCAGAAGTTTGTGACCACGCTAATAATCCGGGAAGGTCATCCTGTTTCTCCTTAAAGATCTTGCCAATTGCAAGAAAATTTTGCCTCCAATCAGCTTTATCGCGTAAGCAGGAAATAGCAAGTTGACGATCTACAAGACTGTTAATGTTGGTGATCAAATTATTAAGCTTATGAGCCAAAGTACTTCTTCCGGTTGTTGTAGCTGTACGATTAATTAATTGAAATAATGACCTATCACCAAAAACATCAAGGTCTTCGTTGTATGGGTGTGATGGATGTAAAAATTCTGAACCAGCATCCATATCGATAGTGTCTCCATCTAGTATTCTTAACTCATTCTTATTTATTGTAACCAGAGTTTCATTCCAAAGTCTGTCTTTCTCTAAACCGGCATGTATTTTCACCAAGTAAATAAAAAGACCGATTCCTAAAGTAAACGCAATTGCAAGTATATCATGTCCATTAGCAACCGAAAGATAAATGCCAATTGTGGTAATCAAAAAAACAATTATGCGTAGTAAAGAAATTCTTTTGATTTTGTGTTTTACATCATGCAAAGATTTTGTAAACTTTAATCGTTGCTGTTCAAAGTAAACTTTAGGATTATTTTTAATATTTGTCATTCAGTATTTTTTATGATGACAAAATAACAAATAAAGATTAAAGTTTAGTAGCTAGGACACCTGTTTTTTTGTAATTTTTAACTTTTCCCTCAGCATCATAAATTGTTATAAAAAAAACATAAATCCCAACCGGGGCTTTAGAATTATCATCCTGTATTCCATCCCAGGAAATGCTTCCTTCAGAACCAAGATATTCGTTGTTTGTAAGTTTTTTAATAGAGTAACCTTCAGCGTTAAATATAGTTGCCGACATAACATAACCGGGTTTATCAAACTCATATAGTATACTTATTATATCTTCAAAACCGTCGTTATTTGGTGAAAATATTTCAGGTTCTATTATTATTTCATCAACTTTTTTATTATTCGAAACATGTTGAGAATTTTTATATCCCGGAGTCCCAAATCCAGCATTTTCAGCTGCAGAATGCCAATTGTTGATGCCATTAATTGACATATTGGGAACTATGCGTTCCAAAGCCACACCTTCAAAATAAACTAAAAGCGGAAATTGCATATCTTCAGAGTAACTAAGTGAATCAATTATAATATCATCATTGGAAATGAGAAATACATGACCTTCATCGTTATTATAAGAAGGAAAAGGATCTACCTTTAAAAAAGCATTAGGATCTTTAATTGTATATTGTTTCATAACTGCTTCGGGCGACATTGTTAGAACCATATATTCATCAGGCATAAATAAAGATTGTGAGCTAACAATATTATATATAGAAGTATCGGGTGGATTTGGAGGATTTTCTTTAATTGAACCTATACTTAAAGTTGATAGATCAATAATTTTAGAAGACGGATTGTAAAGTTCAACATAGTCCTTACCATTCGTCCAGGGATTAAAAAGTATTTCATTTATAACAATATCATTTGATGTTACGATATCCGGCAACCCAAAATATACCAAAGTGTCATCTGGTAAATTTAAAAGCATACAATTCATTAAATTATTGCTAATGGTAAGCTCGTAAGTTACACCAGGTATAAATCTGTTTTCGAAATAGAGCTCAACTTTTTCGGGTTCATCATAGTAGGTATAAACATATTCCGGAGAACCAATGTTATTATCCACGTTATACAAGTCATTATTACTTAATAATTCTTCATCCATACTTTGGTTAAAATAAAGTTGTATTATGTTATCGGTTAATACTTCAAGCTTGCTTAATTGAGGCAATAGTAAGGTATTGTTTGCTACAGAGTTAATAGTGGCAGGAGTGCCACCTTTATTGTTGATAGATGCTGTCCAGTTTTCTTTTCCAGAGCAAATATTAGCAGCGTACTTCTGTTCAAGTGACCAGCCACCCTCTTCTTTAACTGGATCGTTATACCAATTAGAGGCATAAGTGACACTAGAAATTGTTTCCCCATTGTTGCTTTTAAGCTGAATAGTTTGACCCGCATTTGTTAAGGAAAAACTGCTAAATCCATAAAAATCACCATATGTACTCAACTCATCGTAGGCCGCTTCTTTGGCAATGATTAAATAACTACCTGCATTTATATTAATCGAACTAAAAGTTTTTTCTGATGTTCCTATTATTAATGTCCAGTTATCAAGATCAATATTTGTTTCGGTTTGATTATACAATTCTAAATATTCATAATCTGGAAGTCCAACAGATGGATTGGGATCAGCCATAATCTCATTAATAACCACATCCATAGGTTGCGGTTGGTAGTAAACAAAATTCATTTGCTGTGGAATCATAATATTTTCTACCAGATCTTTAACTCCCGAAACGGCCATCAAGTAATTTTTACCCAACTCAAACTTAGAATTGAAAGATAACCTGATTATAGAAGCATCATTGTCGTCACGAAAAGCACTAGTCGGATTGCCTATCCCATTATCAACTTCATAATTATTAATTAAAGCCACGCTTCCTTCATTTAATGATTCGTTAAATTGAAGTGTTACTGTGCTATCGGTATCAACTGTAATTCCTAAAAGTACAGGCGGTTCATTATCTACAATAAATGGCCCTGCATAAACATCATCAAAGTACATTTTATTGCTATTACTTTTTGTATATCTACACAGAAACCCTAGCTGAGATGTTTGGGTAAATGTGTTATCAATTCCCTCAGCTTCAAAAGTGAAATCTTCACCTCCAGATTGGTCAACAAACAGTTTCCAAAGTCCAACGCCGTCTCTTGTAACTTTTACTCGAATTTCGAATGAACTAGAAATAATTCCTTCTATACTACGACAAACGGAGAAGAGCTCAGTTCCATCTTGCCTGAACAACTCAATAGCATCGTTACTCCCTGATTCTCCAAATTGTAAAAAATATCCAGCCAGCGAATCTGACAAATCTTGTTTGTTACTCACAAGATAATAACGTGCATTGTTATTTCCGGATGGACTAAAACCAAGTTTTATCCAGCACCTCCATTCAGTATTGTTTATCATTGTATTTGTTGTGCCGAGATAAACCTTATTTTCTATGCTGTCGTTTAACTGAAGTTGGAAAGCTGAATTAACTTTAAACAATTGCAAGTTTCCCGTCCATTCAGGGTTTTCAGTAAAATTACCATCTTCAAAATCATCAGATGTTTGTGATAATAGTATATTGGATAGGAGTACCAATAATAGTATACTTATTTGCTTCATTTTAGTACTTTTGCAGGTTGGAGAGGGTTAATAATTTTGTAAAATTACGAAATTGTTTTAATTATAATCTTAATAAAATATAAAATAGAGTTTAAAACATTTAATAAATCACTTTTTTCTCATAATTAAAATGCTTAGCAAATGAAAATTGCAGTTGTTGGTGCCACAGGATTGGTAGGGAAGGAAATTCTACAAGTACTGGAAGAAAGAAATGTTCCAGTAACAGAATTCTTGCCAGTTGCTTCGTCAAATTCTGTGGGAAAAAAGGTTATTTTCTCAAGTGAAGAATATGAGGTAATATCCATTGAGAATGCTATTGCCAAAAAACCTGATATTGCAATATTTTCAGCAGGAGGGGAAACATCACTAAAATGGGCACCCAGTTTTGCAGATCTTGGAACCAAAATAATTGATAATTCGTCAGCTTGGCGAATGAATGACAATGTACCTCTTATTGTTCCTGAAATAAATGGGGTAATACTGAAAAATGATGATTCAATTATTGCAAACCCAAACTGTTCAACAATTCAGTTGGTTATGGCCTTATCGCCATTGCACAAAAAATACAATATAAAAAGGCTTGTGATATCAACATACCAGTCAGTTTCTGGAAGTGGTGTACTAGCTGTAAATCAATTGATGGAAGAAAGAGCAGGTAAAGAAGCCAACATGGCTTATCCCCACAAAATAGATCTTAATATAATACCGCATGCAGGAAATTTTGATGTTGATGGTTATACAACTGAGGAAACAAAACTTGTCAACGAAACCAATAAGATACTCCAGTCTAACATAAAAGTAACTGCTACTGTTGTTAGGGTGCCTGTAGTATCTGGTCATTCTGAAGCTGTTAATATTGAGTTTGAAAATGATTTCGTAGTTGAAGAAGTAAAAAGACTTTTGGGAAACATGCCCGGAGTTGTTGTATTTGATTTTCCGGAAGCAAACCTGTATCCAATGCCAATATTAGCTCAGGGAAAGGATGAGGTTTTTGTTGGGCGTCTTCGTAGAGATTTTTCACAACCTAACTGCATTAATTTATGGATTGTTTCTGATAACCTCCGCAAAGGTGCTGCAACCAATGCTGTTCAAATAGCACAATATTTAATCACGAACAATCTGACGAAATAGGTGAAAATATATAATAGTATAAAGGATTTCCAACCTGTTATTAATCCCGTTGTTACCATTGGCACTTTTGATGGTGTTCATTTAGGGCATCAGAAAATTTTTAAACGAATGAAAGCTGAAGCAAAAAGGATTAAGGGTGAAACAGTAGTGATAACCTTTCATCCTCATCCAAGAATTGTTCTTGGTTTGGATTCTGCAAATCTGAAATTTGTAAAAACCGAGAAAAAGAAAATTGAACACATTGCAAAAGCCGGTATTGATAACCTTATTATTATTGAATTTACAAAAGAATTTGCCTCTACTTCTTCCAAACAATTTATAAAAGATTTACTTGTTGATTATATTCATCCTGCAGTATTAATAATTGGTTACGATCATCAATTCGGTAACAATAGAAAAGGTAGTATTGAGCTTCTCACGTCAATGGGTAATCAATATGGTTTTATTGTTGAAAAAGTTGAATCTCAAGATATTGGAGAGATAACTATTAGCTCTACTAAAATCAGAAACTTCCTTAATCAAGGTGACATCACTGGAGCAAATAAGTTATTAGGTCATGAGTATTCAATAACTGGTAAGGTTGTTAAAGGTAGATCAATTGGACACAATCTTGGTTTTCCAACAGCAAATATTGAAGTTGGAGATGAATACAAATTAATTGCAGCTATTGGTGTATATGCTTGTAGAGTTCAATTCCAAGGCATCACATATAAAGGAATGAGTAACATTGGTTTTCGGCCAACTTTCGATAAAGGTGATCTAACAATTGAAGTAAATATTTTTGACTTTGAAAAGAATATTTATGGTAAAGAAATTACTATATCGTTTGTTGCCCGAATACGTGATGAACATAAGTTTCGTAACACTGAAGCTCTAAAGGTGCAATTAGCAAAGGATAAGATCAGCACACTTAAAATTCTATAAATTAAACATTTCTATTACATTTGTGCCCCACTATAATATTAAAAAAAATAATTTTAAAATAATTGATATGAAAATTAAAATAACCGGTCTGATTTTGGCCATAACATTTTTGTGGACAAGTAGTTCAATTGCCTGCACAAATTATCTAATTACAAAAGGAGCATCTGTTGATGGATCAACAATGATCTCATATGCAGCCGACTCGCACATACTATATGGTGAGTTATATCATTGGCCTGCAGCAACATATCCCATAGGTACCATGCTTGATGTTTATGAATGGGACACAGGAAAATATCTCGGCAAAATTGAACAGGCATTGCAAACCTATAATGTTGTAGGTAATATGAACGAAAATCAAGTTGCAATAGGTGAAACCACATATGGTGGACGCTCTGAACTTGGCAATCAACCGGGTGCCATTATGGATTATGGTAGTCTTATTTATATTGGTCTTCAGCGCTCTACATCAGCACGTGATGCCATAAAAATCATTACTGGTCTCATGGCAGAATACGGATATTATAGTGTGGGTGAATCATTCTCTATATCGGATAAGGATGAGGTTTGGATACTTGAGTTGATTGGAAAAGGTGAAGGAGAAAAAGGAGCTGTCTGGGTTGCACGTATGATTCCTGACGGCTACGTTTCAGGACATGCTAACCACGCACGAATAGAAACTTTTCCTCTTGAAAACGGAAAAAACTCCATTAGCTCAAAAAATATTGATCAGATTTTTAACAAAGACATAACCACCGTTTATGCCGAAGATGTTATTTCATTCGCTCGGAAAAAAGGTTGGTATCAAGGTGAAGACAGGAATTTCTCATTTTCTGAAACTTATGCTCCTGTAGATTTTGGTGGTGCACGCTTTTGCGAAATAAGGGTATGGACTATGTTTAATAAAGTTTCTCCCGGCATGGATAAATATTGGGATTATGCAAAAGGTATTATTGAGCACAATGATAAGTTTTCTGATGGAACTCCAAACCCAAATCATTATGCTACTAACAGAATGCCACTGTGGGTAAAACCAACCCGAAAAGTTAGTGTGCATGACATGATGGGTTTTATGCGCGATCATCTGGAAAATACTGAACTTGATATGGCTAAAGATATTGGTGCAGGACCATTTGGTAATCCATATCGTTGGCGTCCGCTCACATGGAAAGTTGATGATGTTGGATATTGTAATGAACGCGCAACAGCTACACAACAAACAGGTTTTTCTTTTATAACTCAATCACGTAACTGGCTGCCGAATGGAATTGGTGGTATAATTTGGTGGGGTGTTGATGACGCCTCAGGTACTGTATATATGCCAATGTATTCAAGTATTACAAAAGTGCCGTTCAATTATACTGTTGGCAATGGATCGATGATGGAATGGTCGAATAAATCAGGTTTTTGGATTTTTAATCAGGTACAGAACTTTGCTTATACTCGTTATAGCTATATACATCCTGAAATTGAAAAAGTTCAAAATAAATTTGAAACGGATTTTATCGCATTAACCCCTGCTGTTGATGCCGGAGCAGTTGCTCTAATGTCATCTGATAAAGAAGCTGCTATAGCATATCTTACAAGTTATTCAAATTCCGTTGGCGCTGACGTGTTTAATACCTGGAAAAATCTTTATAAGTATTTGTTTGTAAAATATATGGATGGTAATATTAAAACTGCTCGTGAAATTCCCGAAGGTTATATTTATTATGCCCCTAAAGTTTCACAACCAGGATACGGAGATGATAAGTACCGTTCGATAATTCAGGAAACGGGAGATCAATTCAAAGTAGCTGGAGGAGATGGACATTAATTCCTGAATCTTAAATTGAAATCATAAATTAATTAGGTGTGTTTTACTTGTAACAAGTACTTCATAGCAATATTGAAAAAATTTAAAACACAATGAAAAAAATCACCCTATTAATGCTCTTCATCTTCTTTTTAATGACAGCATGCATAAACAACGAAACCAAAAAAGAAATGACTGATAACCCATTTTTTAGTGAGTGGACAACGCCGCATGAAGTCCCCCCTTTTGATTTAATTAAGGACGAGCACTTTATTCCGGCATTTGAAAAGGCCATTGAAAATCAAAATAAAGAAATTGATGCTATTGTTTCAAATACTGAAGTTCCTTCTTTTTTAAATACAATAGTTGCTTTGGACAAGAGTGGAAATGATCTGAGGAAAGTGAGTGGAGTATTCTTCAACCTCACTGAGGCAAACACAAATGATGAAATAACCAAGATAACGGGAGAAATTGCTCCCAAACTTGCCAACCATAATGACAATATTTTGCTTAATGCAAATTTATTTAAAAAGGTTAAGCATGTAGCTGATGCTCAAAAACACATCAACGTAGAGGTGGAAATTGGAAATGCTCAGGCTTTGAATCAGGAACAAAAAGCATTGCTTGATGAAATATATCAGGGTTTTGTAAGGGGTGGTTCAGAGTTAAACGAGGAAGATCAGGCAAAGCTTCGGGTTGTTAATGAAAAACTTGCTTCTCTGTATCCTGAGTTTGATAACATCCTGCTAAAAGAAAGCAATAATTTCTATATGCTAATTGAGGTTGAAGCTGAACTTTCAGGATTACCAAAATCCGTTAAAGATGCTGCTGCTGAAGTTGCCACTTCAAAAGGTCACAAGGGTGCATGGGCTTTTACACTTGATAAACCTAGCTGGATTCCATTTCTTCAGTATGCGGATAATCGCAATCGTCGAGACGAACTTTACACAGCATGGATGAACAGAGGAAAAACAACTGAGTATAATACAACACCTTTAATTAATGAGATATTAGTTCTTCGTGAACAAAAGGCAAAACTTCTTGGCTTTAACAACTTTGCTGAATACGCTGTTTCTAAAAATATGGCCAAAACTCCTGACAGGGTGTATGAATTACTTCTTGGATTATGGGAGCCCTCTCTCGAAAAAGCAAGAGCTGAAGCTGTTGAATTACAGGCTCTAATGAACAGAGAAGGTGTTAATGGCGAACTGAAAAGCTGGGACTGGTGGTATTATACAGAAGAGTTGCGTAAAGAAAAATATGATCTTGATGAAAATGAACTTCGTCCGTATTTCTCATTGGAAGCAGTTAAAAAAGGTGCTTTCGAGTTATCAGAACGTCTTTATGGAATTAAATTCATAAAGCGCAACGACATTCCGGTTTATCACGAAGATGTTGAAGCTTATGAAGTAACTGAGGCAGATGGAACACACCTCGGAATCTTCTACCTTGACTATTTCCCAAGGTCCTCGAAAAGAGGTGGGGCATGGATGGAAGCTTATCGCAAACAATCTGGATCTGGGAATGATGAAGTAACGCCGATTATATGTAACGTTGGAAACTTCACAAAACCTACTGCTGATGCACCTTCATTATTAAGTGTTGATGAAGTGTTAACCCTATTCCACGAACTTGGTCATGGTCTCCATGGTTTTCTTTCTAGCGTTGAATATCAGACAATCAGTGGAACTTCTGTGAAACGTGATTTTGTTGAACTTCCCTCTCAGATCATGGAGAACTGGGCACTTGAGCCAGAACTACTTAAACTTTACGCATATCATTATAAAACCGGGGAGTTGATTCCTCAGGTATTAGTTGAAAAAATTCAACTAAGTGGTAAGTTTAATCAGGGTTTTGTAACAACTGAATATCTTGCTGCAAGTTTGCTTGATATGAATTATCACACTGCTGCAAATGCTAGTGAGATTAATATTGAAGCTTTTGAAAACGAAAGCATGAAGAAACTCGGTCTAATAGATGCAATAATTCCAAGATATCGGACTAATTATTTTGCTCACGCCTTTAGTGGCGAAGGTTATGCAGCAGGTTATTATGTCTATATCTGGGCAGCGGTACTTGATGCAGATGCCTATGAAGCATTTGTTGAGCAGGGTATATTTAACCCTGAACTCGGTCAAAGTTTTAGAGATAATGTAATTTCAAAAGGAGGATCGGATGATCCTATGACATTGTTTGTAAATTTCAGAGGCGCTGAGCCAAGTTTACAGCCATTATTGAAAAAACGAGGACTGGTAAAAGACAACTCTTAATAAACTTGAACCGTTAAACAACACAACAGGTTGACTTTGCACTAAAATAATTATGGATTTTCATAAGCTAATATCATTACGTCAAAGCGATCGGAAATATATTAATAAACCTGTTGACAGGGAGATAATTAACCGATGTATTGAAGCTGCACGCTTGGCACCTTCTGCAAGTAATTCGCAACCATGGACATTCATTGTTGTTGATGATGATGAAATTAAAGATAAGGTGGGCAGAAGTACTTTTGGACCATTAAAAAGTTTTAATAAGTTTGTTCCTCAAGCACCGGTGATTATTGCCATAGTTTTAGAGAAACCAAAAATAATAACAGAAATTGGTGGACGGATTAAAAATAAAGAATATCCTCTTATGGATATTGGTATTGCTGCCGAGCATATCTGTTTACAAGCTGCTGAAGAAGGACTTGGCTCGTGTATGTTGGGATGGTTTGATGAGCGAACTATAAAATTATTGCTTAATATACCTGAAAACAAAAATGTACCTCTATTAGTAACTCTTGGATATACTCCTGAGGATTACAAGCATAGGAAGAAAATAAGGAAAAGTATGGATAAAATAGTGAAGTATAATTCGTATTGATCCACATTAACCTTTAAGGTCGAAAAGACCTGAAAGGTTAGTACCTACTCAAACAAAAAAGCCGGAAATCGACTTTGACATCAATCCCCGGCTCACCTCATCTTCGGCCGTAGCCTCCGCTGTGGCGGCAACTTATTTTTTACGGTTGTTTACTCTGCCTTGTATCCGTAGACACTCCGCTTTTCTTCATGCTTCACTGTTTGGCCTTGCGGCTTCACTGTTCTGCCAAGCTCTGCACCCGTCTGGAACCTCTGCCTTGCGGCTTCCTTTCTTTTCGAGGCTTG
>NYYH01000019.1 GCA_002686705.1 Bacteroidota bacterium | reverse complement strand
CTTTTTCTCTTCATATTTAACAGTTTAAAATTAATATAATTTGTCTACTTTTAAACTGTCTTATTTTTAGGGGATACTACACAACTAGCGTGTTGTAATTTGTTCCTAAGGTTTTGGGTTACATAGAGTTTCGTAAGTTCAGCTTTATCTTTGCTACTGGTACAAGCTAATTTGATTAGAAAAGGAACTCTTGAAATTCAATGGATTTTGGTAGTCTATTACTATATTCATTATTAACTAGTAGATATATCTTTGCCAAATTAATTAGTGATTAGTTTTAGAACTCTGAAATATTACTGCTATGGATTCATCTACTAGGAAGAAGATTAAAGAAGTGATCCGTGTATTTGTTTACCTAAATAAATACTCATGGCCTGTGCTGCGTCATGAAGTATTTTTTCTCTTAATAGTATATCTTTTTGAGACACCTTCCATTGGTTTAAAAGCAGGTAAAGTAACAGAAGTGCTAAAAACAGGAAACAAAATCAGACCATCTGATAGAAACAAAACCTGGTCAGCTGGAAGAAGACTCGTGGAAAAAGGATATTTAGATAACTTAAGAACTGGTTATTACAGGATGACTCCACGTGGATATCTTTACGTAAAAGATCTCATTAAGGATATGTTGAAACATTCTACTGAATTTAAAGTTTTTCATCTGTAGAAATTAAAATAATAGAAATATTTCGTATATTTACAGAACAATAATTGATCTCACCAAGAATTTATTTTCCTGACTTAATTTACACAAAAACCATCAAAATGTTTGGATAATGTTTGGATAGAGACCAACAAAAAACCCTCTGACATGTTAATAATCAGAGGGTAAGCAATAGTTTACTGTGGTACCACCCGGAATCGAACCAGGGACACACGGATTTTCAGTCCGTTGCTCTACCTACTGAGCTATGGTACCAATTCCGATAGCTATCGGAAGAGGCGGCAAAAGTACACAAATTTTCAGTTTTTCAAAAAAAATCATAAAAAGTTACACCTCTGTTATTACATAGTCTTATTTTTGTTTTTCTTTAAATTATTTTATTTGAAACTTGTTATCGACATAGGGAACTCTTTTGCTAAACTTTCAGTGTTCGATGGTGATGAAATGGTTGATTTTAAGCAGTTAGAGGATGTAACATCAGACATTCTTAAATCAACATTTCGAAATTATCCTAAAATAGTTGCTTCAATACTATCAAGTGTTGCAAAACACGATTCTAGTCTAAATGAGTTTTTAATGCAGAAGGGATTTTTTATTGAACTTGACCACCGCACACCGGTTCCATTCATTAATAGTTATGCCACTCCTGATACATTGGGGAAAGACAGAATTGCAATTGCCTCTGCCGCAACTCAAAAGTATCCTAACGAAAATGTGCTCATTATCGATACCGGAACCAGCATTACTTACGATTTAGTACTAAGCAACAGAGAGTATATAGGTGGAGCTATTAGCCCCGGTTTAAATATGAGATTCAACGCTTTACATAATTTTACACATAGATTACCGTTAATAAAACTACCGGATTCTAATACAGAAATAAATCTTGTTGGTGATTCAACCGAATCTTCTATACTAACAGGCGTTATTAATGGGTTAATCGCAGAAGTTGAAAATATTATAGTTCAATATAATACCAAGTTTTCACCATTAAAAGTAGTGATTAGTGGTGGTGATTATAAATATTTTGAAAGATTGGTAAAAAGTAACATATTTGCAGCCCCAAATATTGTAGTGTTTGGGTTAAAATGTATTCTAGATTTTAATGAAAAGGATTAAGATACTTATCTTGTTGATTACTATTGTGTTGAGCATGAATATTAACGCTCAGACAGGTATAAATTCACCATATTCTCGATATGGTCTTGGACAGCTGTACGGTGAAAATCTCAATACAATTAATATGAGTATGGGAGGCCTTTCGTTAGGAATCCATAATTCATCAGCCTTAAATCCTGCAAATCCAGCTTCATATGGTTCATTAGATTCACTAGCGTTTTTGTTCGAAATAGGGGTTGCCGGTAACACTACCACTTTAAAAACTACAACATTATCAGAAAATGGTTATGATGCTACGTTAAGTTATATTTTTGCAGGTTTTCCTATTACACGTTGGTGGAGGGCTGGTGTTGGAATAATGCCTTATAGCAAAATAGGTTATAATGTTGAAGTAACTGTTGAAGTACCCGATTTTAGTAATGTAGTACATTCGTTTACCGGCGATGGAGGATTAAATCAGGTGTTTTTTGGCAATGGATTTAATATTAATGAAAAACTGAGGTTAGGTATTGATGTATCTTATCTTTTCGGTCAATCTTCCAGATCAAGTATGGTTTATTATCCCGACTCTATTTTAATCTTTGGAACAAAGGTTGAAAGCAAAGTAAGAGGTGGTGACTTTATTTTTGACTATGGTGTTCAATACGACATTGACTTAAACAGTACAACCCAGGCTACTATAGGAATCACTTATGCAAATAAGTTTAATTTGAAAGCAAAACGTAATTACCTTTCAAAAACTCTTTCAGGTGGTTTTAATGGTGAAGTAGAGATTGTTAAAGACACAATTGAATATCTATCTGATGAGAAAGGAACAATAATACTTCCTCAAAGACTTGGTATTGGATTTGCAGTTGTAAAAGAAGGCATATGGCTAGTTGGTGCTGATTTTGAGTGGCAAAACTGGACTGAATTTGGTGCATTTAATGTTTCCGATACACTTTCAAACTCATTTCGTCTTACTGTTGGAGGTGAATTTACTCCTGTACATTCAAATATTTCATCATTATTTAAACGGATGACTTACAGAGCAGGGCTAAGGTATAATCAGTCATATCTCAACTTCGATGGAACTCATATAAATGAGTTTGGCATAAGTTTTGGATTTGGATTCCCTATGAAGAAGTCGAAAACAGAAATTGATTTAGGCTTTGAATTTGGAAGAAGAGGAACTACGGATAATAAACTGGTTCAGGAAAATTTTATTAACTTTTTTCTGGGCGTCTCAATAAAGGAACATTGGTTCCAAAAGCGTAAATACAAATAATAATTAATAATTCGCAACATTATGAACTTAAAAGCTACGATAATAGCACTTTTCATACTAACCGGCCTAATGTCATCTGGTACGGCTGCTTGCAAATTGAATCTTCATCCTGACAATGGTCCGAGATATGGAGCAGATAGTGCCGCATGTGTTATGAACCTTTCATTATACAGGGAGTTTTATAAGCAATGGAAACAGAGCAAATACAAAAACACAGGCTCCTTGAATGATGCGCTCAAATCATGGAGATGGGTTTATAGTAACTGTCCAAAAGCAACAGAAAATATTTATGTAGATGGTGTTAGAATGTTTGGCTACAAAATTAAAAAGGAAAAAGAAGCAAGCCTAAAGCAAGGCTTGATTGATACATTAATGTTGATTTACGATCAAAGAATCAAGTATTTCCCGGTACACTATAAAACTAAAAAACCACAGGTTGGCAAAATTCTTGGAAGAAAGGGCGTTGACTATTATAAACTAGATCCTGCCAAAAACTACCTGGAAACTTATGAGATACTTGACGATGCTATTGAACTTGATGCAGAAAATGCAAAAGGCCCTGTTTATATATATTATTTCCGATCGATTACAAAAATGGCACAAAAAGGTGATACAGATACAACAATGGTTGTTGATGCTTACGACATGATAAGTGATTACGTTGATGACAATTTAACCAAATATGAAATAGCAGGGAAATCAAAAGAATCTGAAGAGTGGCTCAACATTAAAGGAAATATTGAAAATACTTTTGAACCATTTGCAAACTGCACCGACTTAGTTAGAATATATCAGAAAAAATATGATGCTAATCCTGAAGACATTGAGTTATTAAAGAAAATTACTAAGTTACTTGATAAAAAGGATTGCATTGATTCAAAGCTATATTTTAATGCCACAGTTAGCCTGCACGAACTCGCACCTTCACCTGAGTCGGCATATTTAATTGGTAAAATGATGTTGATGGATCAGCAATATAATGAAGCTGTTCCTTATCTTGAGGAAGCAATTAAAATGGAAAATGAAGCAAGGGCCTATAAAGCATTGATATTCTTAGCAGAGGATTTCAGTAAGCTTAATCAAAATGTAAAAGCCAGGACTATTGCACTTAAGGCAGCAAAATTAAATCCTTCGGCTGGTAAACCTTACATAATTATCGGTGATCTCTATGCAGCAAGTGCCAACAAATGCGGAGACGATGAGCTCACAAAAAAAGTGGCTTATTGGGCAGCTGTTGACAAGTATAAAAAAGCACGTAATGTTGAGTCTGTCTTAGCAGGATCAATGGCACAAAGAATTAGCAGATATCAAAAATATTTTCCTCCAACTGAATTATTATTTTTCCATAATCTTAATGAGGGCGACAGCTATAAAGTTGAATGTTGGATTAACGAAGTTACAAAGGTAAGAGCTGCAAAATAGTTACAAAAAGAAATATTATGTTTTCCTATTTGAAAAAAGGCATCATTATGGCAATAGCAGTAATGGTGCTTTTTTCTTGTGAGAATTCCATTTCAAAAATAGTTGAGATAACTAAGGAGGATACACTTGCAGCCGTATCAACTTATGATATAGTGTATGAAAGGTCTGACTCAGGATATGTACAAGTTAAATTGGTGAGCTCTTTAATGAAACGGTTCGGCGGAAAAGATCCTTATGACGAATTCCCAGAAGGTTTTGAAATTACTTTTTTCGATAACACCGGAAAAGAAACATCAAACATTAAAGCCAATTATGGTATTGCTTATTCAAAACGGAAATACATGAATGCGCGTAATGATGTGGTGATAAAAAATTTTGAGACCGATGAACAACTTTACACCGAAAATCTAATCTGGGACCAGAGAATGAAAATAATTAAATCAAATACATTTGTAAAATTAATTATGCCCGACAAAACAATTTTTGGAGATAGTATGTGGGCTAATGAAGCCTTTAGTGAGCATGAGATATATAATGTTAAAGGTGAATTCGATATTGAAGACGATACAGTAACCCGTTCGGAATAAACATTTTATTACTATTTTTGATTCTTTACTTTACCATGAATACTAACGGGCTGATTATAATAATTTCGCTTCTTCTTTCCGGTTTCTTCTCAGGGATGGAAATTGCATTTGTAAGCTCAAACAGGCTTATGCAAGAGCTGGATTTAAAACGAAAAGTTATTCCTGCACGTATCCTTTCCGCGTTTTATAATAACCCTTCTCGATTTATAGGAGCTTTACTTCTGGGAAACAATATAGTGCTTGTTATATATGGAATTGCCACAGTAAAATTAATGGAACCGGTAATTACTAGCCTTCTGCCAAGCTCTTTATCATCTGAATATTTAATACTACTAATTCAAACAATTGTCTCAACTCTACTGATATTAATCGTTGCTGAGTTTATTCCCAAAGTGCTATTCAGAATAAATCCGAATTCAATACTTAAATTGTTTGCCCTTCCTGTATGGATATTTTATTATGTCTTTTACCCGTTGATAATGATTTATTTGGGCATTTCAGAAATTATACTTAAAAGTATCTTTCGGGTAAAACTGGCTAGCAATTCATATTCGTTTAGCGCAATTGATCTTCAAGAATATGTAAAGGGTTCCATCTCCGATACCGAAACTACTGAAGAGATTAACCAGGAAATTCAGATGATTCAAAATGCAATTGAGTTTAAGCATGTTAAATTGCGTGATTGCATGGTTCCACGTACCGAAATCAAAGCTCTGGAGATTAATAAAGAAATTGATGAATTTAGGAAATTACTGGTTGAAACGGGTCATTCAAAAATTTTCATTTACCAAGAATCAATTGATCATATAGTAGGATATATTCATGTGTTTGACTTATTTAACCACCCAACTTCAATCAAAGATATTATTAGGAAAATTGATCCATACCCAGAAACAACCACAGCTAAAGATCTATTAAAGAACTTTATCGAAAATCATAAAAGTATTGCCGTTGTATTAGATGAATTTGGAGGTACTGCCGGTATAGTTACAATGGAGGATGTAATTGAAGAAATATTTGGTGAAATTGAAGATGAGCATGATAAGGGTGATGATGTGGAAAAGCAAATATCTGAAAAGTCTTTTCTTTTTTCAACCCGTCTCGAAATTGACTACCTAAACGAGAAATATAAATTTAATATTCCTGTACTTGATGATTATGAAACACTCGCCGGTTTTATACTATACAATCATAAAAGTATTCCAGCTATTAATCAAAAAATAATCATTAGTCAATATACATTTACAATACTGAAATCCAGTGGCAATCGCCTTAATGAAGTAAAAATGGAAGTAGAAGAGTAGTTTCTTTCATTCTCCATCTTGTTACTTCTTCTCAATAACAATAAATTTCATGCAAATCTCGATGTTTGCTATTTGATATGTATCAGAGTTTTGTAATTACTGCAATATGTTGAAATCAAATACGTTAAACCTTTTAATAATCAAATTATTACATAGCTGTAAAGCTTCTAATTTTTGGAATTATATTTGCATATATTTTTATTATATATCAGCACATAAAATCCCTTTAAAAAGGAGTGTTAAAGTTGTTAAATTGCAAACAGACTAACTGATTTGGACAAGATAGATTATAAGAAAATACAGTTAATTTTGGCAATTGCGATTAAATACTATCACTATTAAATGAACTAATAAGGATCTATAACTATCTACGATTTGGTATCTCGAACTCAAGGCATTAAATATTTATTGTAAATAAAACAATTTTGTTGACAAATAATTCTATCATTAAATTATTAGCCAGACTTTGGTTGTTATTTATTTGCCTTATTCCAATTGGGTTAAATGCCGGAACAATTCAATCTGTTTTTGAAAAAACTCCTGATACATTAATTCAAACCAAACTTGATTCACTAGCAATAATATCTGCTGACACAGTACTGTATTCCGATACTATAATAGTGGATACTATAATTACAACAAGTATATCAGGAGATACTGTAATTGATGAGGCTATCGGTCGTACAAAATTTGATTCGAAAGTTGAAAGGTATGCCATAGATTCTATTGTTCAGGATATTGCTAATAGAAAAATATTTTTGTTTGGAGAAGCTGTGATTAATTATGAAGACATTACTCTCAAAGCCAACTATATAGAAGTTGACCTAAATACAAATACCGTTTTTGCTTCAGGCATAAAAGACTCAACAGGAAAGTTAAGGGGATTGCCCGAATTTACACAGGGCGACCAAACATTTAAGTCGAATACGATGACGTATAACTTTGACTCAAAAAAAGGATTCATATCAAATGTGTTAACTGAAGACGGAAATGGATTCTTGCATGGAACTACTGTAAAAAAACTTGATGACAATACTATTAATATTCTTCATGGAGAATATACAACATGTAACCTGGAAGAGGATCCGCATTTTGGCTTTAAATTTAAAAAATCACGTGTTATACCCGACTCAAAAATAGTAACCGGACCAGCTTATATGGAAATAGAAGGAATGCCAACTCCGTTGGGTCTTCCTTTTGGTTTCTTCCCTAATAAATCAGGACAGACATCAGGTATAAGAATTCCTACTTATGGAGAATATACGAACAGAGGATTCTTTCTTGAAAATGGTGGATATTACTGGGCAATTAACGATTATATGGACTTAGACCTATTGGGCGATATATACTCAAGAGGTGGCTGGGCAATAAAACCACGGTTCAGGTATAAAAAACGATATAAGTTCAGCGGTGATTTTAACCTAGGTTATGCAGTAAACATTGTTGGAACAAAAGGTGCGCCTGATTATTCGAAAAGTACAGATTTTAAAATCAGATGGTCTCACCGACAGGATCCAAAGGCTCGTCCAAATAGCACTTTTTCAGCGGACGTTAATATAGTAAGTGGTAATTATGTAAAATATAATGTTGTATCAACACAGGCTTTTTTATCAAATGAGTTTCAATCAAGTGTTGCTTATCAAAAAAACTGGAATAGTAAATATTTTCTCACGCTTAATGCAAGTCATAGTCAAAACACTAAAACACACATTGTAAATGTTAGCCTACCAGAAATGACTTTTACGGTTAATAGGTTTTATCCCTTGAGGGGAAAAAGTAAGAAAAAGCGATTTTATGAAGATTTGAGTGTTTCTTATACTATGAACTTAAGAAATACAATTAGCACAACCGACTCGGTGTTGTTCGATAAAGTTACACTTGAGCAGAATATGCAGGCCGGTGCCAGTCATAAAATTCCAATTAGTTTACCAATTAAAGTGTTAAAGTATTTTACCCTAAGCAATTCTATAAATTTTACCGACAGAATGTACAGCAGGAGTATCCGAAAATATTGGGAAAACGACACAACAATTGTTGCTGGCGACACATTGGATCCGGGTGAAAGAATTGATACTGTTCCTGGGTTTAGAAATTCTTATAACTATAGCATATCGAGCTCATTATCAACAAAACTTTTTGGGATCGTCGCCTTTAAAAAAGGACCCCTCAGGGCAATACGACACGTGCTTACACCTAGTGTTAGTTTTTCGTACACTCCCGATTTTGGAGCTGCAAAATATGGATATTATGGAACTTATGTTGACGGTGATGGAAGAGAGATTAGTTATTCTCATTTTGAGGGAAGCCTATATGGATCACCACCCGGACAAAAATCGGGTAGGATTGGAATTTCTCTTGGAAATAATCTTGAGATAAAAGTACCTTCCAGAAAAGACACAATTACCGGATTAAGGAAAATTAAACTCATTGAAAGCTTCAGCATTTCAGGCAATTACGATCTATCAAGAGACTCTTTAAATATGTCGATGATCACAATGTCGGGAAGAACCACACTGTGGAAAAATTTAAATATTCAATATGGTTCTGTTTGGGATCCATATGCTGCCGATTCTGCTGGGAGTAGGATTAATAAGTACGAATGGGATGTAAATCGAAGGTTGCTAAGATTAGATAATACTTCCTGGCGATTGAGTTTTGGTTTCGAACTTGGTGACAAAGATTTTAATAAGGAGAAAAAACCAGAAAATGCTACTGACGATGAAATGAATGAGATTGAAAGCAACCCTGATGATTATGTAAACTGGAATATACCGTGGTCGTTAAATTTCAATTACAATTTTACATACACAAACAATCTTGATTACATCAATTATATTAAGGTTCCTACTGAAACTATTGTGCAAACTCTTTCATTTGCAGGTCAGATAAACATAACACCAAAATGGAAATTCACATTTAATTCAGGATGGGATTTTACCCAAAACAAACTATCATACACTTCCATTAATTTATACCGTGATTTGCATTGCTGGGAGATGCGTTTCAGTTGGATACCCCTTGGAGTAAGGCAAAGCTGGAATTTCTCAATAAATGTGAAAGCCTCTATACTTCAGGATTTAAAACTTAACAAGAAAAAGGATTTCAGAGATTATTAGTAATTTTACAACATCCTTTTTTAAAACAAGCAAAATGAAGAGGTTGTTATTATTGATGTTTCTAACCACATTACTAACTAGTTTTTCCATTGCCCAACACCAAAAAACTGATAGGGCAAACGCGCATCTTAATGGAAAAGTTAAGTCAATACGAGAAACAACATATTCGACATCAAACAAATCAAAAGACGCTAGTACAGGAACCATTATTTCTGACAAGTATACTTTGTTTAACGACGAAGGTAATAAACAAAAGATTTCTATATATAAAGAAGGTATTTTGTTTTCATATATAGTCAATTATTACAATCAAAATAATGTTACTACGAGTAGCACTGAATATAATGCTGACAATAGTCCCTATTTAACAATTATATACAAATGCAATGATAAGGGAATAATAACAGAGGCAATCTATAATAGAATATTACAAAAAGCCTACGATGATGAGCGGTTTTCAATAGATGTTGAATATGATAGATTTTACCAAAATCTGTTTACAAGTGTTACATTCACCACCGACTTTATTGGAAATATCTTGGAAGAAAAGTATTTCACTCAAAAAGGCAATTTATCATTTAAAATCATGAATAAATATGATTATAAATATAATAAAGTTGAAGTAAAGTATTACAATAATAGCGGTAATGTATCGTGGAGAAAAAAACTTAAATATGACTTGTGTTTGACTTCAAGCCCTCTTGGACAAATTTAGCTTTTTTATTTATAGACACTTTTACTTTTTTTGATGTTGTTTCTTGACTGTTGAAATGTTGGTAACTTCTAGCGAAGCGTTAAGGAAGTTATCAATATTTCAATGGTCTGCATTTACTATTAATTTCTGTTGTTCATATAGCACCCTTCTGTGCATTAATGTTCTGTGCTTTGTCTTTGCACGTTGTTCTAATATTATCTGTTTGCGATTAAGGTAAACATCAGATGGTGTTACATTTTCCAAGGATTCATGGTAACGATGATTATTGTAATAATTAACAAATTGTTCTAGTTGCAGTTCCAGATCACCAGGGAAGTAGTAATTATTAAGCTTTACCACATTCTTCATTGTCCGGTGATATCTTTCAATCTTCCCTTGAGTTTGAGGATGATAAGCAGCTCCCCTGACATGATCGCTTAACTCACTTTCCGTAAACTCACGAAATTGTTCAGAAATAAAACAAGAACCATTATCAGATAGTAGTCTTGGACGGTCTTCTTTATCTAAGCCTGTTTTTAACAATGCAGCCCTTACAACACGTTCAGCATCGGTTGATTGCATTTGCTTGCATAGTGCCCAATGAACTATATATCTTGAATAATCATCCAGTACTGTTGCCAAATAGTACCATCCCCAGCCAATGATTTTGAAATATGTAAAATCGATCTGCCATTGTTGATGAACTTTATTAAGTTTATCCTTAAACTCATCTGCTGCACTCATTACGATGTAAGCAGGACTTGTTATTAAACCTCTTGATTTTAATATTCTGTAAACACTTGATTCGCTTATGAACCAACCTTGTTTATCGGTAATGTGGTATGCCAGTTCACGTGGAGAAAGATCCTCACGTTCCAAAGCTGTTTCAACCACTCTCTGGCGTTCATTATCAGGTATTTTGTTCCAGAATCTGTTTTGATGCCTTGGTTGTTGCTTTAATCCATCATACCCTTGTTCCAGATAACGTTTATACCACTCATAAAATGTACTCCGATTTATGCCAAGCTCTTGCAAGGTGCGTTTTACACTCAATTGAGAATCTTCTACAATTCGGATAACTTCCATTTTTTCTCCAGCACTTCGTCGCATATACTTATAGTTTACTCGGAACCATCCTGACTTTTTTTAAGCATCCGATTCTCTAAGCTGAGTTCTGCAACCAGCTGTTTTAAATCATTATTCTCAGTTTTTAAATGTTGAACTTCATTACTATTAGCTTCACGAAGGGTATCCCCATTTAATCGTCTTTTTCCTGCCTCCAGAAAGTCTTTACTCCATTTGTAGTAAACATTCGTATTAATGCCTTCTTTTCGACAAATCTCTGAAATACTCTCTTCACCGCGTAAACCTTCTAATACTATGCGGATCTTCTCTTCTGATGAATACTTCTTACGAGTACGACGCTTAATCTCTCTTACTTTTGATTTGACACTTTGTTTTTTAGTTGCCATAACTTGAATTTTTATTGGTTATAAATTTATGAATTCTGTCCATAAAGATTTAAACCAATCTGTCCAAATTAGGGTGAAGACTTACAGCTCTTTGCTCCAGTTCCTCCTCAAGTGAATTTGAAATAGAATTTTTTACAAAGACAGTGTTTATTGTCCCAAAGATAGCTACTATTGAAACTATTGCTATAGTAAATTTCCAAAAAAGAGGGATAGTAATTTTCCTCATTTATTTACAAATTGTTGCATTTTTCTAATGCTATTATAAATCGTATCATTGACTACTTCAAACCTATCAATCATTAGTTTTTCTAAAATTTGGATGCCATGAGGATCATTATGCATGTTCAATAATAATTGCTTCAGTTCTTTCTTGATTGGGGTAGCAATTTTTTGTGATGTCACAATTGGTGGAATACCAAATAACTCAGATTTTTCAATGATTTTAATATTTTTTACCCTATCAGGATCATTTTTTTTAAGTACTCGTATATTAAACCATCAATAGTAGCTCCGTCAACCATGTTATTTGAAACCAACTGGATTGAAACATCATGAGCATTTGAGTATAAGGTTTTAGTAAAAAATATTTTACAGGTACTATTCAGATCTTTAACCCTTCTCTCAGCATATAATTTTCCAGTATTAGACAAAGGATCAGTAAATGCAAAGGTTTTATTTCTAAAATCTTCAAATGATTCGATATCAGAGGCAATATTTGCAAGTATATATGCCTGATAGTAAGTTTTGCCATCACAAACCGGTGCAACTAGAAGTTCAACCTCATTATCAATATCGATATAAGCTCCAGAGCAAATAATTGCTAAATCAACTTCGTTTGATGAAAGCATATCATTGACTTCTTTATAAGTCTTTCGTTGCTTAAAGGTAATTGGGTATTTCATTTTAATTGATATATAATCGAAAAGTTCCTTATAATACTTAAAGGTTTCCTTTGGAGATATCATTGCTCCAACTGCTACATGAATTGGATGGAGTGATTCTTTACCCATCAAATTATTTTCTATATTTTTTGATTCGGAAAAATCAATGATGACAGGATCCTTTTCATTAAAATTACAACCGACAAGCAAAAGAATAAAAACTGATAAGAGTAGGTTCGAATATTTCTTTACGAATATGAACATAATTGGGTGTTTAGGTAAATTGAGCCAGCATTATAGTCTATCTGATTTTAAATTGTAAACTTACATCTTATGATGCTAATAACAAAATATTGGAATACAAATCGGAGAAAACGTCTTAAAAAAATTGAAGAGTTATGTAACTCAACTTTTTATTTTTTCTACTCGTCGAATATCATTACGTCAACAACATAGAAGTTGTTTTCAGGAGTAACGGTAAGTGTAAGAATTATTTTTTAAATACTATTGATAACTGGGATGTCTATAAATAGGCTTAGGTTTATGTAATCAAATCTATCAGCTTTTTCACATTATTACCGTTGCAATAAATATTACTTAAGTTTGTTTTTCTTTCCTCAATATTTTCAGCTGTAAATTCTTTTCTAAACAATATTTTAATTTTGCGTTTCATGGTTACATGATTGTTGGCAACTACGCATAGCTCATCCAAATTGCTGCCACTCAGCATTTTATTGTTTACTAAGCTGAATCTACCATTATATAAGTTATTTAATAACTTGAGTTTTAAACCTGTTTTTTGCGCTGTGATTGAAATGTTAACATGAGCATTTTCAATTAGTTTCTGCAGAGTATCATTATCAGGGTTTGCAACAAGCTCAATATTCTGTTCATCTGCCAATCTGTTTTTTAACTGTCTTGGGGGATTGAGTCCTGCTATTTTTAAAGGAACATCAAGTTCATTAAAAACCTGATCTAGCAAGAAATTTACAGCATTTTCATTTTCGGCAACTGATAGATTGCCATGATACAACACGTACTCACCTTTGCCAAGTTTACACTTCACCTCTTTAAAAGGGTGAAATGCCGGAATATAATCAACACGACTAAATTCTTTACTGAAATAAGTTCGATCATTCTCAGAAATAGCCAGTATCATGTCAGCTTTTTCAAGTATTTTTTGATATCGTTTAAGCTTCGCAGCTTCGTTATAGAAATAATATTTCTTAAAAATATCCTTTTCGGCTTTACCAAGGTTATAATAGTATTCGTGTTCAATATTGTGAGCACGAACCATCCTTTTTCTGGTTTTTAGTTTTGGCACATCAAGCAGTGCTGACGTGTGTAAACCTTCCATTAATATTGGATGATTATCTTTAGTAAGGTTTTTAATTAGCTGTTCCGACATTCGCGAGCTTACAATATAAGGTATACTTTTAAAAAGATGTTTTTTTGAAATATCACGCTTATAATACTCAACATTATGAAAGGTATCTTTCATAATCGAGTAATGCTCCCTTCCATATTGAAAACAGTGCATATGGACTTTCACACCATTCTCAGCAAGGGCCTTTGCCTTATAAAATACATCAATTATACCACCATAGTTGGCAGGATATGGTATATCGAAGGAAATAATATGTAGATGAATTTCAGACATATTTTGAATAGATCTCTTTAAGTATTTTTTCTTCGTTCTCCCAAGTTAATTTTTCGGCGGCAAAGCTACAGTTTTTTTTCCATTTCATCATTAATGCCTGATTTTTAAGCATATGATTAATTTTATCTGAAATGTTTCTGGGATTATGATCCGTGATAAAATCACCAACATGATATTTAAGAATTATCTTTTCGATTTCAGGAAGTACTGATGATAGTACGGGAATTCCCGCCTGGATGTAATCAAACAATTTATTCGGAAGACTGAACTTGTAATTAAGATTTGTTGGTTTATCTAAAGTTAAGCCCAGATCTGCAACAGCTGTATACTGCATCATCTGTTCATATGGCAAACGTGGTTTAAAAATAACCTTGTCTTTTAACCCTAATTCATCAACCATATCCTTGAGCAAGGGGATTACGTCACCACCTCCGATTATTAATAATATTGTGTCGTCAACAAACTGCATGGCTTCAACAAGTTCTTCTGCCCCACGTTGAACATTAATCCCTGATCCCTGCAATATTATTATGGAATTATCATCAGGTAAACCTAAGGATTTTCTGGTTGCGGTTTTAAACGAATGACTTCTTCTTGGGATGTTTCTCACTACAAAAGGACGAGTACCATAATCATTGTAATATAAATCTGCAATTGAATCATTAACAGTTATTGTGTCGATAAGTTTAGGAAATAGTCTCCTTTCAATAAATTTCCAAATCGCTTGAATACGTTTACGGTTAACTAGTTCAGGTACTTCAGTAAAATACTCATGACTATCGTATACTAAAGGAATTTTTTTAATCTTTTTAACAAGATAATTTGGAAGTAGAGTATCTAGATCGTTGGATATTAGCATATCCGCCTTTTTAAAAATCAGGAAAAAGAAGAGTCGTAGATTAAACTCTGCATAAAATAAGGGACCTTTCTCAAACATCAATTTCATACGGTGAACAGCATACTCCCTATTCTCCAATTTAGGGCTATTGCTCATTTTTCTACCTACGAGTAGTACATCACAATTCATTGACAACAGCGTATGGCAGACTTTATTTACACGCTGATCAGTTACCAAATCATTTATTACCGAAACAATTACTTTTTTACGCAATATTTCTGTTTGAAAAGTGTAAACTTAGTGACATTTGATGAATAACAATCTATTACAAGTTTTATTGCATCATTTTACTATTTTTGGGACATAATGGTTATTAAACAAGATTTTAGCTTAATCCAGTACAATACTTTCGGGCTCGATGTAGTTGCACACCGTTTGGCAGTAATTTCTTCAATAGATGAGTTACAACTGCTTTATGATAATGGTGAATTTAACAACAACAACAAGATACTTATCCTAAGTAAAGGCAGTAATATTCTTTTTAGTGGAAATGTGACAGGTTTAGTCCTATTAAATGAAATTATCGGTAAAGAGGTAGTTGCAGAGAATGAAGAAAGTATATTTCTTAGAATCTCATCTGGCGAGTCATGGCCTGATTTGGTGGATTTTACTATTAAGAATGGCTGGGGCGGACTTGAAAATATGACTGATATACCTGGCATGGTTGGAGCTGCTCCTATTCAAAACATAGGTGCATATGGAGCCGAATTACAAGATGTTTTGATTAGCCTTGAAACGTTCGACTTGCTTACCGGGAAAGTTATAGAATTCACAAATAGTGATTGTAACTTTGGATACAGGAGTAGCATCTTTAAAACCACTCACAAAAACAGGTATTTTATTACAAGTGTATTAATCAACTTATCTAAAAAACCAAAAATTAGTTTGAACTACAAACCCTTGGAAGAAGCATTCGCAGGAAAATTATTAAATGAAATTACAATAAAGGATGTTAGCAGGAAAATATCAGAAATAAGAAACTCAAAGTTACCTGATCCTGATAAAATAAACAATGCAGGAAGTTTTTTTAAAAATCCAATTATTGATCAGGAAGTATTAGATGAAATAAAATCTAATTATCCGACAATTCCATCATATCCAGCTGATCATGGACAATACAAGCTGTCTGCAGCTTGGTTAATTGAGCAATGTGGATGGAAAGGTAAAAGAAAAGGAAATGTCGGTGTATATGAAAAACAAGCCCTTGTAATAATTAATTTTGGCGATGCTACAGGAAGTGAAATTCTTGACTTTGCAAATTCTATTCAAAAAAGTGTAATTGATAAGTTTAGTGTAAGTCTTGAATTAGAGGTTAACGTGGTTTAGTTTTTAGAGTTTAAGAATAATCCTATCTTATTAATGTTACTGTTCCACTGGTGGCTGTATTACCATCCCCATTATCCGTTCCCTTCCAGATCGTGCCATCTTCAAATACTGCTGATATGCGCCATATATAACTACCTGTCGGCAACGCCTCGTTCTCATAGGTGCCATCCCATCCTTCTGCAGGGGCGCCATTGTCAAGTGTTGCGCTCCAGAAAACCAGGTTACCCCAAGCACTGTAGACCTCCAGTCTATAACTCTTTAGGTTAATACCTATTGGCTTGAAGGTCCGTAGCTCTGGGTTA